>JACIYF010000076.1 GCA_014360065.1 Clostridia bacterium
CCCCGCTACATGTCGCCACACGCTGGTTGCAATAGCGGCATGTAGCTGATATAATCTTGATATCAATATGATAGCAAGGGGGCGGTCGGTTTTGCCCGATATTTTAATTCGTAATGTTTCCAGGGAGGTTTTAAGCAGGTTAAAGCAACGCGCTTATGCCAATAAAAGGTCATTACAACTGGAACTACACACTATATTGGAAGAAGTAGCCGGGGACAGAATGATTGACGGCATCCAGCTGGCTGCACAGATAAGGAAAGAATTAGGAGAGAAAAAGAGAAATTATGAGGACAGCGCGGCTTTAATCAGAGAGGACCGGGAACGGTGAAAAAATATATTGTTGACTCCAGTGTAGCCATCAAGTGGTATGTTCCTGAACCCCATTCGGACCGGGCGGTAGCAATTCTGGAGGGAGCAGGGAAGGGCATTTATCATTTATGGGCACCCGATTTGATATACTCGGAAATGGGCAATGTTCTTTGGAAAAAATGCTTGAAGGGGGAAATAGATGCTGAAGATGCCCGCAAAATAATTGGTGTTATCATGAAAGCTTTTCCGGTGGGCATTGCCAGGAGCTGTACTTTGCTTCCTTCTGCATTCGAAATTGCTTATAGTTGTCGGCGGACGCTATACGACTGCTTATATATTGCCCTGGCTGTAGCCAAAAAAGGAATCTTTATAACTGCAGACGAACGTCTAATCAATGGGCTGCAGCATACCCCGTTCAACTCATTTGTTAAGTTATTGTAGCATTTTGCCCCTACCATTACCTGACTGGCTACCATTATCCAGCCTCGCTCGCCACCACTCTTAAGTTAGACGTCCACGTCCTTAGTGACCTGTACGAGCTGTTTTTCCCCGTCCCGGCCGGTCTCGCCGATCTGTGGGTTATGCAGGCTTCCAAGCCTGCTGCATAAAAAACTCTCCTAGCTTGAAACTAAAGTAGGGGGTTGGAGGTTTTTAACCTATGCCTTTGCTCGGCAATTACGCTCGCCTTGACAGGATTATAAATGCCTATGCCAGGCAGCCGGGTCAGCTGATTCGAATTCTCCACCAGGCCCAAGAGATCTTTGGTTACCTGCCGCCGGAGGTTCAGGCCTACCTAGCTGCCAAGCTCAATATCCCCCTGGCGGAGATTGCTGGCGTAGTCTCCTTCTATTCGCTTTTTGATACCGAGCCCAAAGGCCAGTTTACTATCAGCGTCTGCCTGGGCACCGCCTGCTATGTCAAAGGCGGGGATGAGGTATTTGAGGCTTTCAAGCGGGAGCTTGGCCTGGATGACGATGATACCACCCCGGACCGGACCTTTACCCTGCGCTCTACCCGCTGCCGGGGGGCCTGCGGACTGGCGCCGGTGGTGGCGGTAAACGACGATATCTTTGGCCAGGTTGAACCCGATAAGGTAGGGGCTATCTTATCTCACTACCGCAAGCTTATAACCCAAACCGAAACGGAAACGGAGCCAACCCATGAGCGCGAGAGCAAACGCCAAGATCGCCAGTATCAGCCACCTAGAGAATATCAAGAAGCGCCACCTTCCCCTCATTGAAGCTCGCCTAGGCCGATCACAGGCTCCCGGAGAGCACCAAGTCCTGGTCTGCGCCGGCACCGGCTGTAGTTCTTCCGGAAGTCACGGCCTGCGCGAGGAACTAAAAAGGCAGGTGGAAGCGAGAAACCTAAAGGACCGAATCAAGATCATAAAAACCGGGTGCTTCGGGTTTTGCAAGCTGGGGCCAGTGGCGGTGGTTTACCCGGAGGGCACCTTTTACTGCCAGGTGCAAAGGCAGGACGCTGACGATTTGATCGAGGGTATAGTCCAAGGTCGACCAGTGGCCCGGCTGCTTTATCAGGACCCGGTTACCCATAGCCGGCCTCAGCGCCTAGAGGAGATTCCCTTCTTTGGGGCCCAGCACCGCTTGGTCTTGCGCAACTGCGGCCACATCAACCCCGAGGATATCAACGAGTACATAGCCCGGGATGGCTACCGGGCTTTGGCCGAGGTCTTAGGGTGCCCCGCTCAAGAGATCATTTCCGCCATCAAGGCTTCTGGCCTCAGGGGCCGGGGCGGAGCCGGATTTCCCACCGGGCGCAAATGGGAGCTTACCGCCAACGCTTCCGGCCGGCCCAAATACGTGGTCTGCAACGCTGACGAAGGCGACCCCGGTGCCTTCATGGACCGGAGCATCTTGGAAGGCGATCCCCATAGCGTCCTAGAGGGGATGGCTATAGCCGGCTACGCCATCGGCGCTAAGCAGGGATTTGTCTATATTCGAGCCGAGTATCCGGTGGCGGTGGACCGGCTGGAGCGGGCCATTCGCCAAGCTCGCCGGGCCGGTCTGCTGGGGGATAATATCCTGGGTAGCGATTTTAGCTTTGACGTGGAAATCAGGCTGGGGGCCGGGGCCTTCGTCTGCGGTGAAGAAACTGCCCTGCTTCGTTCCATCGCTGGGGAGCGGGGCGAGCCGCGGCCCCGGCCTCCTTATCCGGCCCAGGCTGGGCTTTGGGGTAAGCCCACCTTAGTCAATAATGTGGAAACCCTGGCCAACGTACCGGCCGTCATCACCAACGGCCCGCAGTGGTATGCCAGCTTGGGCACCGAAGGGAGCAAAGGGACCAAAGTCTTTTCCTTGGCTGGCAGCATCAACAATACCGGCCTCATCGAAGTGCCCATGGGTACCACTCTGCGGGAAATAATCTTTGGTATCGGCGGCGGCATCCCTGGCGGCAAAAGCTTTAAAGCGGTGCAGACCGGTGGCCCTTCCGGCGGGTGTCTGCCGGCGGAGAAACTGGATACCCCGGTTGACTACGAAGCTTTACTCGAAGCCGGCTCCATCATGGGTTCGGGCGGGTTGATTGTCATGGATGAGACCAGCTGCATGGTGGATATCGCGCGCTTTTATCTAGAGTTTGCCCAGGATGAATCCTGCGGCCGCTGTACCCCTTGTCGGGTTGGTACCAAGCGGCTGCTAGAAATCCTGCGGCGGATCACCGCCTTTGAAGCCAGCCTGGAGGACCTGAAAATCCTCGAGGACCTGAGCCACGACATTAAAGAAAGCTCCCTTTGCGGACTAGGCCAGACCGCGCCCAACCCCATCCTTTCCACCTTGCGCTATTTTCGTCCCGAGTACGAAGCCCACATCCGGGATAAACGATGCCCGGCCGGAGTATGCCCGGGCGAGGTACGCCAGGGCGGAGCTCGTCGGAACCTGGTCTCAGGTACGGCCATGTGAGGGAAGGGGTCCCCCATGCCGCGTAGGCGGCACACGATGGATGAGAATGGTAGCGACACGGGATGGGGGCCGAGTGATCCGGAAGCGACATTAAGCCGACCCAGCACTCAACTAGGAATTGCGCGCGGGTTTTCATAAGTCAACGTAGGTATAGGCATGCGTTGTCGGTATAGTCGGTTATAAGGTTGAGTGCTGGGCACGCAGGATTTGGGAGTGGAGGATCAGCGGGTCATAGGCGAGAGCAACTATGTTTCGGAGGAGAAGGCATAGCTATGGGTGATGGTCGACGGGTTAGGATGTTTGAGCCGGGATCCCCAGGTAGCTGGGAGGAACGGCAGCAATCGGCCGGGGAGAACTGGCGAGAAGATAGCCGAGGCCACAGCAGAAATGCTGGGGAACGGCAGCAGTCGGCTGGGAAGAATGAGCTTAGGAAAAGGCAGCTGGGAGGGGGCGCCCGGCCGGGCCCGACCCTGGTTCCAGCCAAGAAAGTTAGCTTTTGGATCGATGGCCGGGAGGTGGTGGCCGAGGAGGGCATCTCGGTGTTAGAGGCGGCCCACCGGGTGGGGATTGAGATCCCCAGCCTGTGCTATTTAAAGGGTATCAACGAGATTGGGGCTTGCCGGGTATGCCTTATCGAAGTGCAAGGCGCTCATACTTTGCAGGCCGCCTGCGTCTATCCGGTGTCAGCCGGCCTCAGGGTCCATACCAATACTCCTCGGGTGCTCAGGGCCCGCCGCACGGTGGTAGAGCTTTTGCTTTCCGACCACCATCGCGAATGCACCAATTGCATCCGCAACCTCAACTGCGAGCTGCAGCATCTAGCCGATACCTTGGGAATTCGTAACCTCCGTTTCACCGGTGAAACTCCCAATTACCCTATCTTCAATAACAACTCTTTCATCGTACGGGATTACAACAAATGCATTAAATGCCGGCGCTGCGAGGCCATCTGCAGCAATGTCCAAGAAGTCCACGTCTACTCCGGACAGAACCGGGGTTTTGACACGGTTATTGCTCCAGCCTTTATGAAGGATCTGGCCGAGGTTGCCTGCATCACCTGCGGCCAGTGCGTCATTGCCTGCCCTACCGCTTCCTTGGTGGAAAAGGAGAATATCGATGAAGTGTGGCGGGCGTTGGCAGATCCTGAGCAGTATGTGGTAGTTCAGACCGCTCCCTCCATCCAAGTTACTCTAGGGGAGGTTTTTGGGCTGCCGGTAGGCACGGTGGTGACGGGCAAATTGGTAGCGGCCTTGCGCCGCCTGGGCTTTGACAAGGTCTTTGCCACCGATTTTACTGCCGATTTGACCATCATGGAGGAGGCGCACGAGCTCTTGGAGCGGCTTTCCGGCCGGGGCGGCCCTCTTCCTCTCCTTTCCTCCTGTTGCCCGGGCTGGATCAAGTTCTGCGAGCATTTTTACCCCGAGTTTATCCCCCACCTTTCCACCTGCAAATCGCCCCACGAAATGTTTGGGGCCATAACCAAGACCTATTTTGCCGAAGACCAGGGCTTAGACCCAAAAAAGATAGTGGTGGTGGCCATCATGCCCTGCACCGCCAAGAAGTTCGAGGCCAGCCGGCCGGAAATGGGGAGCGGCCAGTGGAGAGATGTGGACGTGGTGCTTACCACCAGGGAGCTGGCGCGAATGATCCGGCAAGCTGGCTTGAACTTCCGGCAGCTGCCCGATGAGGAATACGATGCCCCACTGGGGATGGCCAGCGGGGCTGGCACCATTTTCGGCGCTACTGGCGGGGTGGTGGAGGCAGCGGTGAGGACTGCCTATGCTCTCACCCACGGCCAGGAAATGGGGGTAATCGACTTCGAAGAATTCCGGGGCCTTAGCGGCGTCAAGGAAGCCTGGGTGGAGATTAAAGGTAGGAACATCAAAGTGGCCATTGCCCACGGTACCGGCAATGCCAGAAAGGTCCTGGATCGCATGAAGGCGGGGGAGCAGTTTGACTATGTGGAGATCATGGCCTGCCCGGGCGGGTGCGTGGGGGGCGGCGGCCAACCCATCTTTGGCAGCCGGGAGCATAAGGAGATATCCTTAGATTACCGCCACAATCGCGCCGATGCCCTGTACCGGATTGATTATTCCCGCCGCATCCGCCTCTCCCACCAAAACCCAGCGGTACAGAAAATCTACGCCGACTTCCTGGGGGCACCCCTGAGCGATAAGGCCAACCAGCTCTTGCACACCCATTATACTCCCCGCGGGCCGCTGCCCGGATACGAAGCCAACCCTGTCCCCAAGGAGCCACCCCGGCATTTCCTGCAGTAAAAGCTGTTTTCCTGGGTGAGGGCCCTGCTGGCCGAGACTGCTGCACAACCCCTGGGCTTACAAGGTGACCGCATCACCGTCTGCCTTCAGATGGCCGAGAAGGCCTGCTATGGCTTCTTTCCAGGAGATCAAATAGAGTTTGCTCGGCTAGGGGGGCAAAGTCCCAGTATTCCAACCAGGTGCGTACCCTAAAATCGGCGCACTCATCTTCGTCCCGGGCTAAGAGTACGCGTCCCTGGGAGGCAGCATAACGGAAATCCAGTCCAGCGGTATTGAGGGAGCGAAAATCGGTTGGTAGGCCCAGAGCATGGCTACATTCCAAGTTTAAAGTTAAGCATAGGTCATCCTGAAGCTCGGGAGGGGTATCATCAGCAAAATAGAGAGCTACATCGACATCCCGACAAGGGACGGGGTCTAAAAAGGAACCGTGAACGAAGGCGAAACGGACCTGTTGTTGCTGCTGCAGCTGCACCCGCAGGAAGGCAGATATAGCTTCTTTTTTCTCAGCTGGTAAGGCGTAACGCTTCTCGCCGGAGGGAATATCGGACACAGATTTCACCTCTTTTTTGCTTTGTGAAGAATTCTGGCCACGCCCTGCAAGTACAGCTCAACATCATCCAGGTCTTCTCGCATGATTCTTAGCATGCGCGCATCATCAACATCTCCGTACCTATGTACCAAGAGATTGCGGAACCCTACCATTTTTCCCAACCTCGAGGCAAGATCTGCATCCAACAGTCCCGCCTCCCCTAGGATGAGAAAACTATCGGCATACGTGCGTGGTGCTCTGGCCAATAATTTGGCGCAAACGTGACTTGCGATATTAGCTGCCGCTTCCGTCATCAGGATGAAGGCATATCGCGCCGACCAAACTGCTTCCTTGTTGCCTAGGAATTGGCTATCAGGCCTGGAGGCGTACTCCCTCAGTACTTCGAGGGCCTCGCGAATGTCGGTGATTTTCTCCGCCATTCGCGCTAAGTTTAATTCCTGGTAGTCCACGATGGGTTACCCCCAGTCATTCCGTACCACTGCTACTATATCATAGCCAAATTCCGGCAACAACTCCCGGTCACCGCCTTATGCTTATCTGGCCCTATAGGCCTAGATATCCCTGCGGTTAAAGAGATGAATGGCCGCAGCCACCAACCCGACAATATAGAGTCCGGTATAAAGCAGCATCCAGTTACTGGGGGTGGACAGGCTGCCGAAGGGCCCCAGCATGTTTTGGGGGTTTATAAAAAAGCCGCCGGGACCGCTGGCTGGTGGCAATTGGGCCACCACCGTGGCCACTAGCCGCCGGTAGAGGGCATCGGCCGGTAGGATGAGGCTGGTGATGACCCCCATGTAGATGGCGGTGGTGCTGTCCAGCATGGAGCCGATCTGCTCCATCATGCCGCCTACGATGGCCAGAGCGTAGAGGGCAAAGGCCAGCACCCCGTTGCCCATTGTGGACAGCCGCACCGTTCCCAGCATGGTTAGCGCCAGCAGCACTACCGGTTCGAGGATGAAAAGCCCCAAGGCGGGGATGATTCCTGGTATGCCTATTCCCAGCTGCCAACGCACCAGGGCGGCCAGAGCTAGGAAAAAAATAGCCGCATAGACAACCAGCATGGCCGCTTGGCCCAAGAACTTACCTAACAAAAGCTCTCGCCGGGACAGGGGGCGAACCGCTAGCGCATGCAGGGTTCCGTTTTCGATTTCGCTGGAAACGCTGCCCACCGCGGCCAGGATGGAGAGTCCGGCCACCAGAAAGCTAGCCATATACACGCCCATAACAAATAAGAAGATGGCCTGCATCTGGGCATAAGGGTCGGCCACCCCACCCAAATGGCGGCTGATGTTTTTGCCGATAAAATGCAGGCCGGTACCGTAAAGGACCAGGAAAGCTATGGTCAAGATCCCAGCTATCAGGGCCACTTTCTTTCGCCAGGCTTCGCGGAAGGTAAAAGCAGCCATTAGCCACATGGCGGTTCCCCCTCCTGTACCAGATTGACGAATATGTCCTCCAGGGAATTGTGGCTAGGGGTAACCTCATAGATCCGGCAACCCTTGGCTGTCAGTTGGCTGACCAGGTCGGGGATCTCTTCCTTACTCTTGACTGGCACCACCAGGCGATCCTGCTCCAGGCGCAGGGAAGGATAATCTTGACGCAATTCTTCGGCTGTCTCCGGCCCGAGGCCCGAGAGCTTGACGGCAACCTCGGTTGACCCGGCCAGGAGTTCATCCAATTTGCCGCCGGCTACCACAGTGCCGTGATTGATGATGGCTACCTGGTCGCATACCTTTTCTACCTCGCTTAATAGGTGGCTGTTTAAGAACACCGTCTTGCCTCTCTGTTTCAGCGTCAAAAGCACCTCGCGAACTTGACGGCGACCCAAGGGGTCCAGGGCTGAAGTGGGTTCGTCCAGGAAAATTACCTGTGGGTCACCAACCAGGGCTGCTGCCAGGCCCAGGCGCTGCTGCATGCCTTTGCTATAATTGGCTACCAACTTCTGCCCGTCTTGAGCTAGGCCTACTAGCTCCAGGGTTTCTTCGGTTTGCTGCCTAGCAAGCTCTGGGCCCAACCCCGCCAGGCGGGCGTGGAAGAGGAGCAGCTCCCTGCCTTTTAACCAGCCATGAAAGCGAAAGTTCTCCGGCAAGAAGCCCACTTGTCTCCGGCCCCGGGGGTCGGAGGGCAAATGTCCGGCTACTCGGGCCTGGCCGGAGGTAGGGTAAACCAGCCCCACCAGCATCTTGACCAGGGTGCTCTTGCCGGCGCCGTTGGGGCCTAGAAGGCCGAAGATCTGCCCTTCCTCTACGGAAAGGCAGATCTCCTGGCAGGCAGTTTGCTGCCCATAGATCTTGGTAAGATTCTCGGTTTCAATGATAGCCATTATTTAACCTCCGCGGCTACCTTAAGGGCGGCTTGTAAAGGCAGACCGCTTATGGCCTGCCAGCTGTCACCCTGCCGCCAGGCCAGCACCCCCGTACCCTGCCCGTCGTCATAATACACTCCCTGCCCGCCGTTGACGGTGATTTCTTGGGGCCGCATTTCCCTAGTCTCTGGGATAGGCAGCGTATGCTGCCAGTCATTAATGGCCGCCAGCTGCTGGCGAAGGTTGCTAGGCAGGAAAGGCAGGTCCAAAAGGGCTTGGCGCAGGGCCAGCATATCTACTCCCGGGGGAACATCGATGGTCAGATCCGGAGCGGCATAGAGGACAAAAGCTTCGCCCTGGCCTGAGTACTGGGCTCTTACCAGGGGCGGAATTTTGATGGTAAAGGTCTTGCCGGCAAGATCCTCTGGCAAGAGCCTGCCTCCGTGCTTGGCCAGGTAGCTATTTAGGCTTTCCACATCTGGAGTTATAGCAATGGTTGGGTTTTGCTGCACCTGGATCGATCCTCTTTTTCGCCCGGCCAAGCTAGAGGGGAGATCCAATTTCAGCCCGGTCAGGCCTTCCACGTCCGCGGGTTGCACCTCCACGCTTTGGCTTGACCCCTGTACTTCCACCCGGCCGAAGTTCTTGATATCCACTTGGCCCGGCTGGCCAGCAAAGAATTTCTCCAGCTGAGCCATATCCTCAGGAGTAATCTTTACCACTTGGATCTTTTCCATACGGAAGAGGTTGAGGAACTGGGCGGCTAGGCTGCGCCCCGGGGCCCAACTGAGAAAGAGGGCTAAGGCAGCGACCAAGGCGGTTCCGGCTAACCATTTGCGCTGACTCATGGCTACCATCCTTTCATGCATTCTTTCACCAATAGTCAGGGGTGGGGTCACGGGGTCTACAGGCGGGGTTTTGAGATGCTGAAGCCCAGAGGCAATCTGGCCTGGTGCTTCCAAGCCCTGGCGGTAGCTGTCTAGCCGCAAAGCTGCCAGGGAAGCCAATTGCTCTAGCTCGGAAAGCCGCTTCCGGCAAGCTTGGCATTGGGTCAGGTGTCCGGCCACCTGCGCAGCTTGAGCCGTATCCAACTCATCGTCAAGATAAGCCTGGAGAAGGCCCTCCTTTGGACATCTGGTTAGTTGCATGGTCATCTCTCCCCTGGTACTGCTGGTAAAGGGCGGCGAAATGCCGCCGGGCCCGGGCCAGGATGGTTCCCACCGAGCTCTTGTCTACCTCGATGGCGGCAGCGATTTCGGCGTAGCTATAGCCGACATTGCGCAGCAGCAGAGAGAGGCGCTCCCGAGGGGAAAGCCTAGCCAAGCAGCTATGCACTTGGCGGGCTTCCTCGCCGCGGACGATGGCCTCCTCAAGCAGAATTACCCGGCTGGGATCTTGCGCTCCTCGGACCTGCCTCTCCTCGCGGCACCGTCGCCGTTCCTCGCCGCGGAGATAGTTGTAGGCCAGATTGGCGGCTACCCGCGAAAGCCACCCGCCCAAGTTGCTCTCGTCGCGGGGCGGTTTTCGGTAAAGCTTGAGGAAAACCTCTTGAGTTAAGTCCTCGGCTGCCGCCCGCTCCCCCAGAAGGTAATAAAGCCGACGGTAAACCCGGGGATAATAGCTGCGGAATAAGGCTTCGAACTCACCGGGTTTTATAGCTACCCCTCCCGGACCCTGTAATTCTCTTCCCGGCCCCCTCACCCCTGCTATAACTATAACACCGCCGAAGCAGTTTTTGTGACCAAAATCATCAATCACCAGCAGGCTCCGCCCGGCATAGAATGCTGACAGGAATGTATGCAGGGCCCCGGCACGGGAAACGTTTCCGGAGCGCCTATTTGGTGCATCCGAAACAAGTATGGAAATGGTGGTGATGCTGGCGCAAGGCGACTTTGGGCGAGCCTCGCGAGACGTTGGCGAGACCGAGTCCGGAGGCGGGCCGGAGGACACGATGTCCGGAGCCGGCCACGGACATGGACGTCCGATTGGCCGGGAAGCCCGCCGAAGGGCGAGGGCAAGCCTACGGATCGCCGGCGACGCCCTCCGGAGCCGGCGCCAGCAATCCGGCAGGGGGAATGTTTCGGAAGCATCGCCTATTTGCTAGGGAGGGGATGGGTATGAATTTTAAGCGGCCGCCCTGCCCTACCGGCCGTTATTGGCGGGTAGAGGCTGGCGATACCCTGTATGCCATTGCTTTGGCCATAGGATCTAGTATAGATGAGCTTCTTCGCCTCAATCCGGGGGTTGATCCCTACAACCTGCAGATCGGGCAGTGGCTGTGCCTGCCGGCCGAGCAAGAGATTCCCCCGGGGCCGACTCCACCTTGCCCTAGCGGCATTTACTGGACGGTGGCCCCCGGCGATACCTTATGGAGCATCGCCCGGGCGGTGGGGACCACGGTGGAGCGGTTAATGGAGCTTAACCCGGGCATCGACCCCCACCGGCTGGAAGTGGGAATGAACATCTGCCTGCCCGAAAGCTAGATATGGGTGAAAGCTTGGCGGAAATACTGGAATGATAGCTCCGGGTTTTGTACAATCCTATTAGGGTACGAACAAAAAATAGGACGGTTCTAGCCCAAGCACAAGGGGATTAGCACTTGAGCTATCGAGAGCTTCACCGGAATGGCCAGCTGAAGCAACGGGTAGCTGAACTAAAGCAGCTTCTCGACCCATGTCAGGTCTGCCCTCGCGAGTGCGGGGCCAGGCGCCTTCAGGGCGAGAGAGGAGAATGCGGGGCCGGAGAGGTAGTAGAGATCTCCGGCTACGGGCCTCACTTTGGCGAGGAGCCGCCCTTGGTGGGCAGGGGCGGGTCGGGCACCATTTTCTTTGCCTTCTGCAGCTTAGCTTGTGTCTTCTGCCAGAACTACGAAACCAGCCGGGGCCGGGATAGGTATCCCGTCGACGCTGGCGAGCTGGCCCAGATCATGCTTCAGCTCCAGGAGCGGGGCTGCGAAAACATTAATCTAGTAACCCCTACCCACTACCTGCCCCAGATCGTGGAAGCAGTGGAGGTGGCCTGTGGCCTGGGCCTCGAGTTGCCCTTGGTTTATAACTCCAGCGGCTACGAGCGGTTGGCCACCATTCGGCTCCTGGCCGGCATAATTGATATCTACATGCCCGACCTCAAGTATGCCAATGCCGACATTGCCAGGAAATATTCTCGCATCCATGACTATCCCCAGATAGCCAAAGCAGCCCTCAAGGAGATGCACCAGCAGGTAGGAGATCTAACCCTAAATGAAAGAGGGGTAGCGGTCCAGGGATTGCTGATCCGGCATCTGGTCTTGCCCGGAGGTCTAGCTGGGACCGCCGAGCTAATGCAGTTTATAGCCGAAGAAATCTCCCCCACCAGCTGGATCAATGTTATGGACCAGTACTATCCCACCTATCTGGCCCATCGTTATCCGGAAATTGCTCGCCGGGTGACTTCCGAGGAGTTTCGGCAGGCAATCGCCGCTGCCCGCCAGGCCAGCCCTCGGTTTCATTTGCTGTAACCGCTACTTCCCGGCCCTTGCTCGCTCGTATTGAAATGTGGTTTCAGTGGCACTATAATAAATTCGTTGCCCACCTTAACTTTTTCCGCAATTTTACCGAAAAATATTTTAGATGGGTTAGAAAGGCGAGGCCCGTGAGGAGAATCCTGCCGCGGATGGTTAGGTTAAGGCGTCGTGTCTCATGCTGCTATCCCCCGTATCTCTCCTGCGGCCGCCGGTTCCGGGG
>JACIYF010000077.1 GCA_014360065.1 Clostridia bacterium
CTGCCACTTCTTGAAGTGAAATGGCTATGGAGTAGGGCTCGGCCCCATTGGCGCAGCCTGCGCTCCAGACCTTCAAGCGGCTCCACTTCCTGAGCAATACGGGCAATACATGTTTCTCCAGGTAGGCAAAGCTGTCCGGATTCCGAAAAAACTCGGATACGTTTATGGTGATCTTATCTAAAAAGCGCTGTCTTTGCGCCTTATCCCTGCGAAGACGTTCCAAGTATTCTTCATAACTCGCCAAACCCAGAACGCTCATTAAACTGTCAATACGCCGTTTAAGCTGTGTTTCTTTATATCCTTCGAGATTAACTTGAAGTTCATGGCCTACTTGCCGCTTGAAGGTTTGAAAATCCAAATCCTATACCCCCTAAATAACCCTGGGTGGAAAGCCAAGGCTCCGCACCAACAGATTGCCGCTGTCGGTATAAAGGATAATGGTCCGGCCATGGTTTCCACCTACGTCTTCTGCTACCACAGGAATGCCAAGCTGGCTCAAGACCAGCCGGCACATCTCAACATTTCGTTCCCCGATTCGCAATAGCGATCCTTGGTTGGATGAACGAAACATTTGAGCGCCGCCAGCCAATTTAGCTCTTAGCCTGGTCAGGCTGGCACCTAGCTTTTGTAGATCCTTTACTATACGGGGCAGTGCAGTGTCAGCATATTTGCCCACATTGTCCACATGCTGAAACTGCTTGCTGTCAGGCAACATGATGTGGGCTAACCCTCCCACTTTGGCCATGGCATCGTACAATGTTACCCCAACGCAAGACCCCAACCCCAAGGTAACTAAACGAACTGGACTTTTGGCTACTTGCCACTCAGCAATGCCTACTTTGATCTCCTGTTCCATCTTGCTAGCTACTCCATACCATCAGCCGCCCGCCCTAGCGCCGGAGGTTATTGGCCAAAGCCCACATCTCATCCGCCAGCTGAATCGTCTTAGTATTTAGCTGGTGAGCGCGCAAAGCAGTGATGATCTCGGGGATTTCTTGAACTAGGTTTACATTGCTGCCCTCCAAGAATCGCTGGCGGAATACCCCCGCATTGTTGACACCCGGAGTTGCTTGCCTGGCAGCGCCACTTGCCAACGTCAACTGATAAAGGTTGTTGCCTATACTCAACATTCCCAAAGGGTTATCTGCCAAAAAAAGAAATATCTCCCCTAATACTTGTTCATTACCAGCAGCATCGCTAGCAGTGACTATCCCCTCCGGGCTAACTCGGACTTCCTCCAAATTGGCACCACGTAACTCGACTGAGGAGCTGATTCTTAGCCCTTGGGCGTTAACTAAATGTCCCTGGCTATCTATAGAAAAACTGCCATCCCTGGTATAAGCTCTTTGGCCAGATGGAAGCAGGACTTCAAAAAAGCCATCGCCATCAATATAAAGGTCTAGGGCTCTGCCTGTCTGAACTGGAGGTCCTGGAGACAGGTCCTTCTTAACAGCCCCTACCCTCGCCCCTGATCCAATCGGCGACTGCGTAGCACCAGGGCCATATGGGTCTTGATAGGTCAAAGGCTGATAGGCAAGGTCGGTAAGTTCTGCCACCCCTTTCTTGAAACCCACAGTAGATACGTTGGCTATATTGTTGGCTACTTGGTCCATCTTGGTCATGTACGATCGCAATCCATTCAACCCAGCGCTTATGATACCTAACATAATTCCCCTCCTTTACGTTTACCGCAGTACACCTACTTCATTGATGGCTTTCCCAGCCATTTCGTCTTGAGTTTGAATGGCGCGCTGGCAGGTTTCAAATATGCGATTGCAAGTAAGGAGGTTGGTTGTCTCGCGAGCTAGGTCTACCGGGGGTTGCTCCAGAAACCCCTGTTTAATTAAGTGGTCGCGGTATGTGACATTGTTAGGAGGAACCACAGCCCTAAAGGTTCCATCCCCTTGAGGTAAAAGGTCCTGAGGCCCAGCAAAGGTGACCAAAGCCAATCGGTCTAAAAGCTGCCCGTTTTCATAAACGTTCCCCTGCTCGTCTATTTGGGGTGCTTGGCTCGAAACCAGTCGAATACGTCCCCTCTCTCCTAAGATGTAATACCCATTGGGCGTAACTATGTAGCCCTGACTATCCCGCGCCAAATAGCCTGCTCGAGTGTACCGTATGCCTCCCGGAGTCTCAACTGTAAGGAAACCAGCTCCCGTCAAGGCAATATTCCAGGGGTCACCGGTCGGCTTGAGCGATCCTTGGGTCAGGTTGATTCGTACTTCCTCTACCCGGCACCCCAGACTGCCCAACCCTACAGCCTGTCGCTGACCTGGGCCCATGAATTCAAGCAACACCTGAGGAAAGCAGCCGGGGTACAACTCTTGGGGTTTATACCCGGCGGTCTCTAAATTGGCAAGATTGTTGGCAACAATTTCCCCCCGCAACTGCTGCACCGCCATACCAGTTGCGGCAGTGTAGATACCACGTAGCATTATTTGGCCACCCTCCTTTTAGAAACCTAGCCCAGCTATTCTTTGAATGACCGTCTCCACTGGCGTATTTGCTTTGAACAGGTAGTATCCAGCCCGGATCCGGTTGGCCAGACCTTTCTCTTCCAACTTTCGGCTCAAAAGCGTGTTGTCTTTAATCACACCGCTCCTCTGTAGTAAATCTGCTACTTGTTCAGAAGTGCTCCCAGCCTTGATCTCAATTAAGACCATACCTTGAGGAACGTTGGCTTTCTCAACAGCTACCTGCTTATGTTCCTCATGGGTATTGGACTCCCCCGCTGGAGCAGGCGCGTATGCCACCACCTCATCTCGGTAAACCATCCCCAAGTCCCTTGCCCAAGCCTCAATTTGGGCCTTCGGCGGCAGAGAATTGCCTTTAACTATCCAAAAGATGCTTGCCACAACCAACCCCAGTCCGAGCCCAGTCATGAACCGGTATTTTGGTAAAGCCTGGTTAATAGCTCAGCTTCCCCCTTCCTCAATCCGAAAGCCTCCTCGATCTCGGCCATGGTGCTTCCGTTCTTCAGGGCATGGATAGCCTCTTGGTATCGCCCCTTCGAAGCACTGTAATACTCGTCGGCCTTTTCAGCAGCTCTTTCTTTCGTATTGCTAGCCTCTGGCGAAACAACCTGCTCGGAAATTTGGTTGAGTATGGTCTGCCGCAAAGCGGAGTTAAACGAGGTTTCTTCGATTTCAACGGGGTTTTCCAAGCTTTTACTCCAGCGAAGCTCTCCCCTTAGTCCCCAAATAATGAAAACAACCCCGAGAACCAATAACAAGTAAGGCACCGCTAGATCCCCCTTGTGTAGCCGGCCTGCTCGAGTTTTAACCGCAAGCGCACTATCGCCCGAGCATGCAACTGGCAAACCCGAGATTCCGATATATGCAGGACCTTGCCAATCTCTTTTAGGGTCAAACCCTCATAATAGTAAAGTGCCAGGATGAGCTTATCTCGGCTTTCCAGCTGATCAATGGCCTTGGCCAACATTTGCTTGAACTCCTTGTCTTCGAAGAGAGCTACCGGATCTGGACTTTGGGCATCGCTTAGCCCATCCCCCAGTCGTCGCTCACTGGTAGAACTCCCTCCCAGGCACTCTTCCAAAGAGACAAGCGACCTCAAGTTGTACTCGGCCAGGAGGCGATAAACCTCGGACACCTCTACTCCCATCTCTTTCGCTATGTCCTCTTCACTTACTTCTCCGCCTTGTCGTTCTTCACAGGTAGCATAGGCTTTGCGCAAAGCGCGAAAACGTTCATTGAGCGACCGAGGTACCCAGGAGTGCTTACGCAAGGCATCTAGCATCGACCCGCGAATACGCTGTACGGCGTAGGTCTCAAATTTAGTTCCTTGCGACCAGTCGTAACGTTCAATGGCCTCCATCAACCCAAAGATGCCATAGCTAGCGAGGTCATCCTGGTCAAGATAAGGCGGAAGCCGCACCGCTAGCCTACCGGCAACTTGCCGTACCAATGGTAAGTAGGCCAAAATCAACTGATGGCGTACTTCCTCGTCTTTTCTTTGACGGAACTCTTTCCAAAGGTCAGCTACATTGACAGCCATGGTCTACTCCTCGCTTAGCTGTATCCGACGGCGCTGCTCCTCGATTATGCGCTGAAAAGTATAGCCAATAATACGGTCCCGAACCCGCTCCAACAACCCTTCAAACTCAATCCCCAGTGAAAAACCCGCGCTCAGTCCTAACTTTTGGCTTCGCCTGACCCGGCCCATGGTTTCCACCTGCAAACCTGGCAGATTAAATCGGAGCCACAGAGCGCTACCTACTGGGATGTTTTCTTTCACTACCAGATTCATGCCTCCGCCGCTGAGGTCCACCGCTGTTCCCCGGTGGGTAACACCTATTGGCCTTCCCATGTCTGCCTCATCCTTAAGTACGGCGTACCACACGTGCAAGTGAACTCGGGCGCGGACGTAATCCCGCAATTGGATTCGCTTCAGGTTGGAAACGCCCACAAATCGCCAGATCGAACCAGATTGCGGTTGCCGCTCAAGTAAGCGAGCCTTGAAGACATAGCGAGCACGTTCGGTATAGACAACTAAGCCCAACTCTGTTCCGTTAGGTGGTATTAAGGACTCCTCGGGCAACCGCGAGGTAACGCGTACTTCGAACTCATTACCTTGGACCAGCCTGATGAATCCCCAACCCAAAGGGCGCTCTCCATACCACAGATCCGCTGTTCTGCCAGGCTCAACTACTTTTCCAAGTTCCTTAACTTCCTCACTCACGCAGTGTTCCCCCTGCTTAGCCAGCCCCAGATCCTAGCTACCAAGTTGGGCCGCGCCTCGTGATTATCCGTTAACGGCGAGTGAGATCCTAGCTTCCAAGCAATCCGCTGTATGTCTTGATAGGCTGAGCATTGTGGATAAAGCAATCCCACCGGTTGTTGCTGGCGAACTGCCTGTCCCACCTTGAAATCCTCGGATATACCACCCAACAAGGAAACTTCTGCCCCTAAGAATTCCCGGCTAACCTTCTGTATTCTCTGGGCCACCCGGGTTGCTTCCGCAAACCCCGACACCCGGTTTATTACTAATCCGACCTTGGCCCAAGGTTTAGCTTGCTTGATTGCCTTAAGCATGGCATAACCATCAGCCAAGGAAGTAGGCTCAGGAGTCAAGACAATTATCACTTCTTCTGCCGCCAACACAAAAGCTAAAACATTGCGCCCTATACCTGCCCCGGTATCAATGATCAGGACATCCGCCTGCGATTCTAAAGTGGCTATTTCTCGCAACAGCTTTTCCCTCTGATAACTATCCAAGTCAGCCATTTCCTGTAGACCAGCCCCACCTGGCACGATGAGAGTCCCCAATGGTCCTGGGATAGAAATATCCATCAGCGAGTAGCAACCATATATCACATCCCGCAAGTTATAACGGGGGGTAACTCCTAGCAACACCTCGATATTAGCTAAGCCTATGTCAGCATCCAAAAGTGCTACCCTCTTTCCTAATTGGGCCAAGGCCAGGGCAAGATTAAGGGCCAAGTTGCTTTTGCCTACGCCACCTTTTCCGCTTGTAATAGCGATGGTGCGGCAGGCATTGTTATTATTTCCCATTAAAGCGCGAAGGTGCTCGGCTTGGTCACGCATGTTGTTGCACCCCCACAATCAGTTCGGCTAAGCGGCGTGGCTGGGCTGCCTCAATATCATCTGGAACCCGCTGGCCGGTAGTTATGTAGGCAATGGGCAGGCCAGTACTGGCACCGATGTTGGCTATATTTCCCAGACTCTCGGTTTCATCCAATTTAGTAAAAATCAGCTTCCGGTATTGAGTAGGGCGAAAGTCTTTGACTATCCGAAATAAATCCTCGGTCTTAGTGCCACAGCTTAAAACCAAATAGGTCTCGCTAGAGCCAACCCCTTTGGTAAAACCGGCTACCTCCTGGATCATCATGGCATTACGTGAAGGTCTTCCTGCGGTATCAATGAAGATATAGTCCTTATCTTGATGGGCAGATACTTGCTGCCGCAATTGGCCTGGGCTATTGGCCACTTCCAGAGGCACGCCTAGGATTTCCGCGTAGGTGCGTAATTGCTCCACTGCGCCTATCCGATAAGTATCAGTAGTAATCAGCGCTACCCGCTTACGGTGGTAAACTGCCATCAGGGCAGCCAGCTTTGCCAGCGTGGTGGTCTTGCCCACTCCTGTAGGTCCCACAAAGCTTAAAACTTTGCTCGATGGCTGCATGCCGCTCCCCGGAGCAAAAAGACCAGCTAACTGCTCTACCAGTTGCTCCCATATTACCTCTGGCGGCTGACTATTCCGGTAGCCTTCTGGCAAGGAGCTCAGGACCCTATCAATGAGGCTGGAATTCAAGTCAGCCTTTTCAAGGACCTCTCGCCACCTGTCAGCTTCAGCGGCTTTTCTGGCGGCCGCGGTGTTGCGACTAAACTCCTGCAGCCAGCTTTCCACTTTTTGGACCCGCTGCTCGATTTGCACAAAGGGCGAAAGCGAGGAGTAGCTGTTGTCATCGGCGGCAGCTGTAATTTCCCAGTACCGCCGGCCCAAAATATTCCACCATGGTCCACGCCTTACTCTTCTCTGGTCCACGATGATGGCATCCCGTCCCAAATCTTTGCGCACCTGGTTTAAGGCTTCCGGTATGCTCGTTGCATAGTATCGCTTCATTCTCATTCCCCGTTCACCGTCCCTATCACTTCCACTTGAACGCTAGGAACCAACTCGCTCATGGACAGAACAGCTAGGTTGGGCAAAAACCTCTCTATCAGCCGGCGAAATGGTAAGCGAATTCGGGAGGAGCATAACACCACTGGAGGGTAACCTTTGGTTACCATCTCTTGCACCAAATTGCTAAGCTTCTCTAAGACTCTCTGGGCCAAGTTTGGCTCTACCGCTGGGTAGCTACCCTGGGGTAAGTTCTGAATTGAGTCAGCAATCTCTTGTTCTAAGCGCGGATGCAACGAAATTACCCTGAGCTTTCCATCTTCGCTAGCATATTTTTGGCATATGCTCCGCTTGATAGCCTGGCGAGCACCTTCAGTGAGGAAATCAGTATCTTTGCTTATCCTGGAGTTATCCGCCAGAGACTCTAAGATTCCAACCAAGTCGCGGATAGGTATCCGCTCGCGCAAAAGATTCTGTAGGACCTTTTGGACTTCGCCCACCGTTAGCAAATCTGGAAACAACTCCTCCACCACAGCCGGGTTAGTACTCTTAACCATATCAATTAGTTCTTTGGTTTCCTGTCGCCCCAGCAACTCGTGGGCATGCTGCTTGATAAACTCAGTCAGGTGAGTAATTAAAACCGTATTTGGGTCCACCACTGTAAATCCCCGGATTTCCAACGCCTCTTTTTCGGCAGGGGCCACCCACCAAGCTGGCAAGCCGAAAGCAGGCTCACGAGTTGGGATTCCTTGCACCTCATCTTCCTTTCCCGAACCCATGGCCAAGTAATGAGTGGGCATTAGCTCACCTTTCTCTATCTCTACTCCATGAATTCTAAACACGTACGCATTAGGGTCCAGGCGCAGGTTGTCACGAATTCGAATTGGGCGCACATAAATGCCTAGTTCGGTTGCACACTGCCTGCGGACGGCTGCCAAACGGTCTAAGAGGTCGCCACCCTGGCTTTCGTCAGTTAGAGGTACTAGGTTATAGCCAATTTCAATCTCCAGCGGGTCGATCTGAAAAAGAGGAAGAACGTCTTCCGGCTGCCTTCGCTGCTTCTTAAGTTCCTGCACCACCATTTCTTGCTCCCGATGGTGCCCGCGGAGAGCATAAGCTGCTACTCCGCAGATGCTGGCCAAAAACAAGAACGGAAGGTCTGGCAAACCGGGAGCGAGACCAAGCAAAGCTAGCACCACTGCGGCCAGAATGAACACCCGAGGAAAAGAGGTCAGCTGCGAGCTTACGGTTTTACCCAAGCTTTCATTGCCACTGGCCTTGGTGATCAAAATTCCAGTCCCAGTTGAAACCAAAAGGGCTGGGATCTGGGTTACCAAACCATCACCGGCAGTCAAGACTGTATAAGTTTGAAGCGCGTCACTTATAGGCATACCCTTTTGCCACATGCCAATAATTAAACCGCCCACAATGTTAATTAGGGTAATTATCAGTCCGGCTATGGCGTCGCCGCGGATGAATTTACTGGCCCCATCCATGGCGCCGAAGAACTCGGCTTCTTGTTGCAATTGTCGCCTGCGCCTGCGGGCTTCCTCTTCATCGATGAGCCCTCCATTCAAATCAGCATCGATGCTCATCTGCTTTCCCGGCATGGCATCGAGGGTAAATCGAGCGGCTACCTCGGCCACGCGGCCAGCGCCATTGGTAATCACCACAAACTGGATGACTGTAATGATAACGAAGATTATTAGTCCAACCACATAATTGCCAGCGATAACGAAACTACCAAAAGCCTGAATGACCTGGCCGGCTTGAGCATTACTGAGGATCAGCCGAGTAGAAGCCACATTTAACGCCAACCTTAATAAGGTAACCACCAATAGCAACGAAGGAAACACCGACAGCTGCAAAGGTTCGGTTATAAAGAGAGTAGTTAGAAAGATTAATATGCTCACCGTAAGGCTAAAGGTCAACAAGACATCCAGCATGGTGGGTGGCATGGGAATGATAATTATAAGGACAATACTTAGGGCTAAAACAGCAAACACAACATCGCTGTAGCTTGAGACGCGTCGTAAAGAGTTTATAAGGCTATTGGGTGTAGCCAATTACGCCCACCTCCTATGGAGCCCCTGGCGACGATAAATCATAGCTAGAACCTCAGCTACAGCCCGATATAATTCCACCGGTATCTGCTGGCCGATTTCGGTTTGATAATAGAGGCTTCGCGCCAAGGGTTGATTCTCAACAATAGGAACTTGGTGTTGGATGGCCACCTCCACGATTCGCTTGGCGATGCTGCCGGCTCCCTTGGCTATAACTAGGGGAGCATCCATTTCTTTTGGAGCATATTTCAGGGCCACGGCCAAATGGGTAGGGTTAGTAATGACTACGGTAGCATTGGGCACGTTGTGCATCATGCGATGACGTGCCAGTTGGCGCTGTTTTTCCCTCAGCCGGCTGCGCACTAATGGATCCCCCTCGGTTTGCCTAAACTCTTCTTTCAATTCATACTTGCTCATGCGAATGTTGCGGTTGAACTCCCATTTCTGATACAAGAAATCCACCAGGGCAAGTACCAAGAACGCGGCTCCAATCCATAATCCCAGGTAAAATATGATCCCTGCTATCAACTCGTAGCCCGGTAGAGCTTGCATATTACCCAACATTAGTAGCGAAGTCAGCTTTGAACTCAGGATCCAATAAGTAATGCCAGCAGTAACGCTCACCTTTATTAGTGACTTTGCCAGCTCAAACAGGGCCCGGCGAGAAAACATCCGCTTCAGGCCTTCCAAGGGGTTAATGTTTTGCATCCTTGGCTCTACAAGGCTTGGTACTAGCAGAAACCCAACTTGAGCAAAGGTCACCACCAAGCCGGTACCCACGGACAGGAGCAGTAATGGGCCTAAGAGCCCCAGTAGGGTTGGGCCGGCTGCCAGCACCGCGCTCTTTAAGCTTTGAGAAGTAACCATGGGAGTAGCTAGCTGGCTGCTAACCCACCGCATTAGTTGAGCCAGGAAATTAATCAGGGATTCGCGCTGAAAGTACAGCCACATGCACCCAACCAGAAGTACGGCCGCAGCGCTCAAATCTGGGCTCCTTGCGACCTGTCCCTTTTTCCGGACTTCCTGGCGCCGGTGTGGCGTGGCTTCCTCTGTCTTTTCTTCCGCAAATAGCTGTAGATCAAATATTTCCTGGTTCATGGCGCAAGACTCCTGACTATGGTGCTCAGGTCTTTTTGTACTTGATCAAACACCTGCCCCATCATCACTGATAAAAGGGGCAAGGCCAATTCTAGTGCTACCAAAGCGACCCCAGCCTTAAGCGGAAAACCTAATATGAATACGTTGAGCTGGGGAACTGTCCGGGCTACTAAGGATAAAGCAATGTCTGTTACCGCCAAAACTGCCAACAGCGGCGCCGCCATCCTGAAGCCCAAAGCAAAACTGCCGACGAAGATTTTGGCCACTATAGCACTGTCGGCCTGCGCCAACCCTGCCCCGCCTGGAGGGATAAGATTGTAGCTGGCCCCGAGGCTTTCCAACAGGACTAAGTGTCCTCCAATGGCCAAATATAGAAGCGTCCCCAAAACCACCATCAGTTGGCCAAGGAGGCTTACCTGATAGCCTTGTTGGGGGTCAAATAGTTGGGCCATCGAAAAACCAGTCTGGAGATCTATCATTTCACCAGCCACCCGAATGGCGTTGAATGTCAAACTCGCAATCCAGCCCAACGCTAACCCTACTAGTACCTCGGCAATTACCCTCATTACGAAGATTTGCCATGACGCGGTTTCTAGCCCTGAATACCCTCTGACCTGGGGAGCAATTAAAATTGCTACCAGCGTTGCCAATCCGATCTTAGCCAAGGGCGGAATGGACCGGCTGGAGAATACTGGTGCGGTTACCAAAAACGACGACACCCGGCACAGAACTAAAAGATGAAGTTGCCAAAAGGCCAGGGGGTAACCTAAAAACATGTTAAATCATCTCGCCATCAAAGGTAAATTTTGGTATAGGTTTTGAGTATAAGTTACGATCAAATTCAGCATCCAGGAGCCAAAGAACAACAACCCCAGCATCACGGCCACGATCTTAGGCACAAAGGTCAAGGTTTGTTCCTGAATTTGGGTGGTGGCCTGAAAGATGCTGATTATCACTCCTACAACCAGTCCAAGTCCCAGAGCGGGTAATGACAGCCACATGGCTGTAGTTAAAGCATCACGGGCAATCTTCATAACCATATCTGGAGACATACGTAAGCCTCCCCCCTAAAAACTTTGCATCAGCGACTTTACTATCAGGTACCAACCATCAACCATGACAAACAGCAGAATCTTAAATGGCAAAGAAATCATTATCGGGGGAACCATAAACATACCCATGGACATTAGCGTACTAGCCACCACCAAGTCAATAATCAAAAATGGTATGTAGATCAAAAACCCCATCTGAAAAGCGGTTTTAAGCTCACTTATAGCAAAGGCAGGAATGAGCACTGACATGGGTATGTCATCCTGGTTGCGAGGACGAGGCATTTTGGCCATATTAACGAATAGGGCCAGGTCCTTTTCCCGGGTCTGCTTGAACATAAATTGACGTAATGGCGCCTCGCCTCGGGCGATGGCTTCCTCCTGGGTAATCTGGTTCGCAATATAAGGTTGAATAGCTTGGCTATAAACCTGCTGAAACGTCGGCATCATGGTAAAAAAAGTAAGGAATAGCGCTAGACCAATCAGCACCTGGTTGGGAGGTATTTGCTGCGTAGCCAAGGCATTGCGTACAAAACCTAACACTACAACTATCCTGGTGAAGGAAGTGAGCATCACTAGAAATGCCGGGGCCAAGGATAGAACTGTCAATAGTAATATGATATTTAGGGTGGTCGCCACGCTTTGAGGCTCATTGGAGGTGTTAATGCGTAGGTCAATGCCAGGTATACCCAGGGGTTGGGCATGGGCCACCTGGGGCCAAGCAAATGCGGCCACCACCAATCCCGCCAACAGCAGCACTATCCTCTGCCAGCTAAACTTTGTTTTAATTCTTTTTGTTAGACCGTACACCTAGATCACCTGTTCTCTTTGAGGAACCAACGCCGGACCAAATTATAACTAGTTGCAACTTTTGAGGATAAGAGTTCTGGGGAAGAAAAAGAAGTTTCCGGGTAATGGTCTAGCCGGGCGATTAAATTTATATCTTTTTCTCCCCCTGCCACTACCAAGTACTCTTTATCGACCCGAACCACGGCAATAAATGACTTGGGGGTAAGCATAACCCGGTCAATAACTCGCAGACCGGCGCTGGGATACCCTCCTCGGAACTGAGCGCCTAGCCCATAACGAATCACCCAATAGGTGACAGCAATTACCACGGGTAAAGCAACCAACAACTTAATGATTGACCACAATAACTCCCAGTCCACTATCAATCACCTTGACTTTGACTTGGTTTTCCTTGGTTTTTCTC
>JACIYF010000078.1 GCA_014360065.1 Clostridia bacterium
GTACTCTCTCAGGCCGCCGCTCGCACCCGGTACCAGTAGCGGCGCTCCGCCCGTGGGGCTCATGCACCACCGACAGGACGATGCCGAAGCCGGTCACTCCTCGGACACCCACCAGACCCGAAAGACGGAAGGGGGCCTGCCGCCGCTGCGAGCGCGCCGGCGGCAGGGGCACCGCATCCTAGTGGACCGCCTGGAGCCGGTAAGCGCTTGGGGGTCCACTGAGCCTGACGAGCTAGTTGCTAAAGGCAATGATGCCTACCCCCATGAGGGAGGGACGGGCACTTGGATGGGTAAACTTACTGCCCGGTCAGGAATGGGTTAGGTAGAAGCGAACTTGATGCCTTTGGCTACGGCTATGGCCCGGCCTTTGTTTAGCACGCCCAGGCCGTAGCACTCCTTGACCTTGATATTCCTGATGTCTCTTTCCGGGTCGGTCCAGTCCTCTAGGCCGATCTCTTCCTTGATGAGGTTAATGCCCACCTCATTCTTGTCGACGACCAGTATATCGAAAGTCTTGGTGACACGATCGAACGGGGCAAAGGGCGAGAGGCGGATGCTGATGGGGAAGGGAATGCAGTTCTGGACCGCGTCAGGCGTAATCGCGACCACGCCTGTGGCCAGGCCCGGAACGGCCAGAGGGCCGAGATTCTTGACGAAGATGGGCCAGCAAAGCGGGTGCATCAGAACGTCGGAAGGCACGAACCCGTTGGCCATTACGGCCAGGAACAGGTTAAGCAAGTCTTCGCGGTTGAACTGGCCATTGGAGCCTTTGTCGAAGACCGACTGGCTCTTCGTGACCATGAGGTTGAAGGCCTTTTCTTCCTTCAAGCGGCCCAGAGCGCGGCCAGCTTTCTGCAGAGAAATGCCGATCAGGTTCCAGAGGGAGTCTTCAACCGTCTCTTCTGTTGCCTGGACGACAAGGCCGCTTTTCCCGACCGTGATTTCAGTTCCGGTTTCGAGGTCCACCTGCTCCTTAGGGTACTCCCCGCCCTCGGGGATGTCGTAGGCCCTCACTGCGCCTACCGCGGGGACGGTGATGGACCGGCCGGTGGTGATACGCACTGGTCGAAACATACGGCTGGCCACGTACATCCGTTCGGCTGCATCCTTGATAACGGCGGAAATCACCTGGGGGATCACAGCAAAGGCTTCGGGAGAGGCAAGGACTTCTTGGACGGTCATCCTGCACTGTTCGGGAACAGCATTTTTGGACTCCAGCATTTGTTGAATTCGTTGAGCTAGAGTAAGAGTCATCGGTTTCACTCCTTAATTTATGTTATGGGGTCAGCACGATCCGCACTGCCCCCAATGACCACATAACCCCTCTCTAAGCTGGTAGGTCAGCAGTCGGGGGCCCCCTGGGGTTTACTAGCCACTTCTCAACGGATACCGGGTCTCTGCTCACGGCTAGCTTGTCTTGGGTATGCTTGGTATCAGTTACAGTGTTGGCAATCGGGGCGTAGTCGTTGGACGCACTCTGCTGGGGATCAAACAGCAAAGGCATGGGCTTTTCTCCTTATACAGCAACTTTTACTGGTAAACAGCTTCTTATTTGGGCCTGCACGAACTTCTTCGGGTGGACGCTGCCTTGTCTTTGGCCTTGGCAGCCTGGGATCGATGACTCGAACCGGCAAGAAGTTATGCAGTCTTTGGAGAATTCGGTCCTGGTGTCCCGCAGGTACTCGGCGTTGCAGGTCTTGTATGCTTGCACCGCCTTTTCCCTCCCCTCGGGGGCGACGCGGCCGACAGCCACCTTGAGAGGGGACGAAGGCCAAGTGCCAGGTCATGTCCCCCAGCTTCTTCTGGAGCCGAGCTTTCTCAGACTCCAGCCAGCTCACCCAAAGTGTGAAGCCCAGTCTTCTCCTTTAGTTAAAGCCTCATGCTCGACAGAAAGTTGCCAGGCATTGGGGATCTCAGGAAGGTTTCCCGAAGGTGGCATTACAGTCTTCGCAGAAACAGAAGTAGATGAGGGATAAAGATTCGGGAAGGATGCTGATTATGTTTTCGCTCCGCATTCACGGCACATGGCAATAATCCTTTTTCTCAAAACAACCCCCTATAAATATAATACCGGCTTTTAAGGTCATTTTTTTACTCCATTCTGGCTTCTTGCAATTTTTTCGGGCCTTCTCAGGGCCCACTCCATCTGATGCAGGGAGGCGAGGATTTGGAAGAGATGGGTTGTCATCTGTCTTCTGACAGTGAGTCTCGGTTAAAAGTACGCTTGTTAGGATAGTTTCGTAACTCAACGCTGGCTAGCTGACAACTTGCACACAACTCCAGGCATCGCTGCTTTTCCCGGTCTGTGACAATTTGAAGGGGCGGGAAGGAATATTCCCGCCCCTAGGCTGCGTTACCACAGCAGCTACAAGGCGCATCGCACCTAGACATTCAGTCCTTCAAGGGACCCTCGTTACATTACCGTAGCAGCTGCAAGGCTAGCTGGGGCTGGGCGTTGGCCTGGGCCAGCATAGCGGTAGTGCATAGGCTCCTAGCCAGAGGTCCGTCCCGCTATGGGAGTTCCAGTTCTTGCTCTCCGGTCGGAAACGGCGAGTTTGTGCCCATCTTCTGATAAAGAATCCTTGGAGAAATCTTGGGACGTAGCTTTTTCTCGATCACTTGTCTGGTAACCTCTTGTATGTCGGGAACCCATAGGGTCACCAGCTCCGGTCTGTAGTGTACAAGGGTATTGCGGAGCTGGGTAACAAGGTGAGCGTCCTGGTAGGGACATTGCCTTTTCCCAAATTGTTCATGATCGGTTAGGCCCAAAGGCTTCTGGTACTTCCCCGGGGCCGGGACCCTCTTCCCCCCGCAGTTCCACCCGCGCCAAGTATCGGTGAGCGCGTTGACCGCCGCGTCGTCAAACCTCTCCCGACGGCCCAGCTGTCCCATAGAGCCCTCCGAGAAGAACTCATTGATTGCCGACTCCGGGAAAGCTACAGATAGCATTACCGTGGCTACGACATATGCGCGGTGCTGGGCCAGAACCGCGGCACAGCACGACCATCATACTTTCGTTCCAATTCCCTGCTTTTCCTTGGCAGGCAGGTGGCTGTGCGGAGGTGCTCGACGCTATAACACGTCCATGTCTCTAGCCGAATCTCTCCTCTACAGTCGACCTCGTCCGCAACAGTCATGTGTTTAATGTAATCCCTCGTGCGCCGCGACTGCGCCTGTTTTATTTATAGGGGAACTTTGCGGTCCCATTGTCTGCTACGCGATATCTGTGCAAGCAGGACCTGCACTGCCTGAGTTCAATGTCAATGATTCCGTACCGCGGGTCTCTTATCCTCCGAGAACTAACTATGTCGTATCTTGTGTCGCCACACCGTGGACACCTCATCGGCCGTTACACCCCCGAAGTTGATGTCAACAATACGAGCGGCTCGGTAGCCGCTCGTAGACGGTTCACTTTATGTCACGCTTGTCTTTGCGCATACTAAGCCCTAGCTAGCTTGTAAAGTCACTCTCAGTCCGGTGCCCTCAGGTGTGGACGAAATCACCATGACGGACATGCCGGGCTTACCCGCACCTTACTGAGCAACAGATATAAGAGATATTAAGAGGGGAGAAGCAATCGCCTCTCCCCTGGCCGGAGCATATTATCGGAGGAGCTGCAAGACCAGCTGGGGCTGGGCGTTGGCCTGGGCTAGCATGGCGGTAGCTGCCTGGGCGATGATCTGGTTTCTGGTGAAACTCATCATCTCTTCGGCCATGTCTACATCGCGAATGCGGGACTCGGCTGCCGTGAGGTTCTCCCCAGCAGTGTTCAAGTTGTTGATGGTGTGCTCCAGGCGGTTCTGGTAGGCGCCCAGGGCGGAGCGTTGGTCGGACACCTTGTCTAGGGCAGCCTGGATAATAGTGATTGCGCTGTTGGCAGCCGTCTGGGTTGAGACGTCTACACCACCAACCGTGAACGTTGTACTTGTAAGTGTCGTATTAACAGTCCCAGTGAGATCGTTGCCGGACAGGTCAACAATTTTCTTATTCGCGGCGTCATATGTCCCGATCTTCTTACCGGTGGAATCTAAGACGTTATTTGAGCTGTCAACGGTGTATGTGCCGGCCTGTAGGCCCATGTTATCAATGTAGGCGGTGCCGGTGGCCTTACCATTGGCGATGGTGATGGTGCCGGAGGTTACGGCGTCAGCAAATATGAACTGGTTATTGGGTGTTGTGGCCATATCCGTCCATGTTTTTCCATCAGTACTTTTTCCGACCTGGACGCCGTCGCTGTTTATGAGCTTATACTCTGTGTCGCTTACCTTCTGCACCGTATAGGTTCCTTCACTAATTGTGGCACCCGTCTCCAAAGATGCGGTTTGCTGGACCGCTACTTTGCCAGCCACGCCCAACTGGTAGCCACGCATGTCACCGATGGTTACAGTCATGCTCTGATTCTGGTTGGCACCAATCTGGAAGGTGCCTCGGAAGTTCCCGTTGAGCAGAGGCATGGTGTTAAACTCGGTGGTGTTGCCGATACGGGAGAGCTCTTGGGAAAGCTGGTCGATCTCCTTCTGGATCTGCGCCCGGTCAGCAGGTGTGTTGGTGTCGGAGGCCGCTTGCACGGCTAGCTCCCGCATCCGCTGTAAGATGGCTTGGCTTTCGTTCAGGCCGCCCTCGGCGGTTTGGATGAGGGAGATGGCATCCTGAGCGTTACGAGCTGCCTGAGTCAGGCCGCTGATCTGGCCGCGCATCTTCTCGCTAATGGCCAGGCCAGCGGCGTCATCGGCGGCACGGTTGATGCGCAACCCCGAGCTCAGGCGCTCCAAAGACTTCTGGGTGGCGTTGTTGACGTTGGTCAGGTAACGATAAGTATTTAACGCAGCAATGTTGTGGTTAATAATCATGCTTTTAGTTCCCCCTTAATTTGGCTTCTTGCCTGGGAGGACGACCAGAGAATGGATTTGATCGCCCCTGGGCTTCCTTGCCCATGACCGAAAGACTACAGCAACGGTTCAAAAGTAAAACCTTCTTTACCCCCTGGCTCCACCACCTCCCTGTCCAGGTTGCTGGGTGGCGGCTGGCATGAGGCCAGTACCACCCGGACTACCTTTACCACTTAACCCTACACCATTTATAATCGGTTCAGATTGGGTAGACTTTACAGGGAGAAGGGGGTAAGCTACTCCCTTCTGGCCACCGAGGGGAGGAGCGAGTGGGTGGGATAGAAAAGCGAAGTTGGAAGTTGAGCTACTTGTTGGCTAAGAATCTCTCCAAGCGGTCGAGGCCTTCTTTGATATTGTCCAATGAATTGGCGTAGGAAAGGCGGAGGTAGCCTTCACCGTTGGAGCCGAAGTCAACTCCGGGGGTGACGGCAACGCGAGCCTCTTTGAGGATTTGGAAGGCGAAGCTATAGGAATCGTTGGTGTAGGCCTTGACGTTGGCCAGGGCGTAAAAAGCCCCGGTGGGCTCCACTTGGGTGGCGATACCCATGTCCTTTAGGCGGGACAGCAAATAGCGCCGGCGCTGGTCATAAGTATCTACCATCTGGGCCACATGGTCGTGGCACTCCCTTAAGGCGGCAATGCCGGCGGCTTGGGCGAAGGAGCTAGCGCAGATAAAGAGGTTTTGCTGGAGCTTCTGCAACCCCCGGACGAATCCCGGGGGAGCAATGACGTAGCCTAGACGCCACCCGGTCATGGCATAAAGCTTGGAAAAGCCGTTAATGACAAAGGCGCGATCGGTAAACTCTAGGATGCTATGTTCTCTGCCTTCATAGACCAGCCCATGGTAGATTTCATCCGAAATAACGTAGGGGCCAAGGTTGGCTACTGCCTCAAGCTCCCCGGCCGTAAACACGTTGCCGGTGGGGTTGGCGGGGGAGTTAACCATGATGGCTTTGGTGCGGGGAGTGAGGTGGTCCTTGATCTCTTCTACCCGGTATTTAAAGCCGTCCTCTTCTCGCACCGGCACCATCACCGGTTGGCCGTCTACGTAGCGGATAAAATTGGGGTAACAGGCGTAGTGGGGGTTGGAGAGGATGGCCTCTTCGCCCGGTTCCAATAGTACTGAAAAGACTAAGAGCATGGCCGGAGAGGTCCCGGAGGTCACCACGATTTGGTCCGGGGAGACGGCTACCCCGTATTTGTGGTAATAGTGCTCGGCAATGGCCTCCCTAAGCTCTAACTTCCCCAGGCTATGGGTGTAGTGGGTGTCGCCATCCTTTAGGGCGCGGATGGCTGCCTCCTTCACCGGCTCAGGGGTATCGAAATCCGGTTCGCCCACCTCCAGGTGGATAATCTCTTGGCCTTGGGCCTCCATCTCTTTGGCCTTCTCCAGCACGTCCATGACGATAAAAGGGGGCATTTCCTGAGCTTTCTTGGAAACTAGTGTAAACATGGTTATCACCGTATTCTCCTTTTGTTTTCCCGTAAGCCTCTGATCGGCGGCCGGCCCGGCCAGGCCGGCGTGTTACAAGATCTTGCTTAGAAACGCTTGGGTGCGAGGGTTCTGAGGGTGGTTAAAGAGCTGTTCTGGTGTGCCCTCCTCTACGATCACCCCGTCGTCCATGAACAGCACCCGGTCCCCGGCTTCCCGGGCAAAGCCCATCTCATGGGTGACTAGCTTGGAGCTGTCGCATAGCTTGTCATCACCGGGGTCATTTTCTCACTCCTGCAGCTTAGGAGTCAAGCCTGCTTCCGGCTCGGGTTCCGCCGGGGCTGATGCCGATGCGCAAGTTTCTAGCTTCTTGGGGAAATAATATGCAGGGAGATTATGATAGTAAGGAGCTTATCTAAAGTGATAGGAGGGTGAACAATGCCAAACATTATTCGCTGGGATCCGTGGGGTGAACTGGCCGACTGGAGGGAGGCTATGGATCGTTTCTGGAACGAGCGTGGCCCCATGGCCAGATGGAGGCGATGGGAAGGCATGCCTTGGTGGGGCCGGGGATGGGCACCGGCCGTGGACGTTTATGACCGCCGCGACGCCATCGTGGTCAAGGCGGATATGCCAGGGGTGCCCAAGGAGAACATGGAGGTCATGGTGAGCGACGATTCGGTTACCATCCGCGGGGAAGTGAAGCGAGAGGAATCGGTAAACGAAAAGGATTACTACCGCGCCGAGCGGGCCTACGGCTCTTTTTCTCGGACCATTCCCCTTCCGGCGGCGGTAGATCACCAAAAGGCCACTGCTTCGTTTAAGGATGGCATTCTTGAGATTACTTTGCCCAAGGCGGCGGGTAAGGCCGACCGGCGGCGCCTAGAGATCCACTAAAAGACGGAGCCGGGCCGGATACCGGCGCTGGCTGGCCCGGCCTTGCTCCCTTTCTTTCAGCAGCAAAGGAGACAAAACTCGAGGGTGGCATATTAGGCGACCCGTAAAAAATTTTTCCCTGACCCAACTTTTTCCCTCTTTGTTCCGAATATCTATAGCAGAAAGGGCAAGCAGGATCTTGCAAGTAATAACCAGACTTAGCGGAGGGATGGATAGTGGGGCATGGGAAGAGCAGGGTGCCTAAATGGCTGTCGGTAGCGTTGATAGCAGTATTGGTGCTGGCGGTAGGTATTCCCGTGTACTTGTGGCACCAGCCGGTGAGCGAAGCCCGGGTAGCCAAATACTACACCATTGACATCAACCCTAGCATTGAGCTGGCGGTTACCGCGGACGGGAAAGTAATCAAGGCTACGGGGCTCAATGAAGACGGAGTCAAGCTGCTGGCGCAGGTGGAAGCTAAAACCAAATTGGAAGGCCTAGCAGTGGAAGCGGCGGCTAGCCTGATCGCCCAAGCGGCGGTAGAAGCCGGGTATGTAGCTCCAGGCCAGGAAAATGAAGTAGTCATAACCGTTACCAGTGCCACCGAAGGCTCGGGCGGGACCTCGGTGAACGAGGATGTGTACCAGCAGCCGAGTCAAAGTCCAAGCGATGGCCAGGAGGCTGATGAGGGCGATACCAATGGTGGCGACGAGGACGAGGATGGAGTATGCCAGGCGGTATATCGCACCATGCAGCAGGCCCGCCTGCAAATCCGTCTCCACTTTATGGCCATGAAGCAGGAAATGCGCGAGAAAGCCAAGGAGCTGGGGCTATCGGTAGGCAAGTACGCGCTGCTGCTCGAGGCCCAAAAGCAGGGACTACAGATAACTGCCGAGGATCTGAAGGCCAAGAGTGCTCGCCAAGCCATCATCGAGGCCGGGGGAGACTTCAAAGCCATCGTCCTGGCTGCCAAGCGGGATAGCAACCTGGGACAGCAGATGAAGGCCTTGAATCAGCAGTTGAAAAGCCAAGCTAAGGCAGCCAAGGAGGAATTGCGGGAGCAAGCCCGGGAGCGAAAAGAGGAGCGCCAGGAAAATGGCAACGGCCAAGGCAATGGCGCCAAGGTAAGGGCGGAGACCCGTGCCCAAGCGGAAGTAAGATCTGGGTACTCCGGGCCGCCCGCCGAGGACCAGAGCGGTGACCAAGTCCGAAGCCGGGGTCAGGATCAGGATAAGGACCGGGATCAGACCCGTAGCCGGGACCGGATTCGCCAGCCTGAGGGACAAGGCCAACTGCAGTTTAAAGGCTCGGCAAGTGTAGGGGTAAAAGTAGAGTCCGACTAAAACTATATGGTAGGGCCATAGCCCTCGGCGCCCGGCATGGCGCGTAACCACCCTGCCCCCCTCCGAATAAGATGTAGGCGGAGGTGGGCAGGGTGGCAGTTTTTTCTAACCAGCATCGCGCCCCGGTTTTAGAGGCTCTCAAGGCCTATGTAGAGGACCGGGTCATCCGGTTTCATATGCCTGGGCATAAGGGGGGACTGGGAGCCGACCCGGAGATGCGCAAGTTTCTGGGAAGTGCGGTTTATGCTGCTGACGTCACCGGCGTGGAAGGGATGGATGATCTGCACGCGCCCTTGGGGGTGTTGCGCGAGGCCGAGGAGCTAGCGGCCCAGCTTTTTGGGGCTGACCGGTCCTTTTTTTTGATTAACGGCACTTCGTCCGGTGTTCAAGGAATGATCCTTGGTACTATCCCCCCTGGCGACAAGCTGATTGTTTCCAGGAATGTCCATAAGTCGATCTTGGCGGGAATTGTCTTGGCTGGGATTGAGCCTATATACCTACAGCCGGATATCGATAGCTATTTAGGTATAGCCATGGGGTTTGACCCGGAAAAGGTGTGGGCTAAGGCCCAGGACCAGTCTGGGGTTTGTGGTGCCTTGGTGGTGAACCCTACTTACTATGGGGTAGCTTGCCAGCTGGAGCAGCTAAGCGCTAACCTGCATGCCCAGGATCAGGTGCTGTTGGTAGATGAAGCCCACGGACCTCACTTTCATTTCCATCCCCAATTTCCGGCCCCGGCTCTCGAACAAGGAGCTGATGCCTGCGCTCAGGGCATGCACAAGCTTTTAAGCAGCCTTACCCAAGCATCCATGCTCCACCTCAAGGGGAACCGGGTCAATGCTGAGGCGGTGGCTGAAAGCTTGCGGCTGATTCAGAGCACCAGCGCTTCTTACCTGCTCTTAGCTTCCCTGGATGCGGCCCGCCGGCAAATGTTTCTCCAGGGATATGAGCTGTGGTCCCAGGCCCTATCCTTAGCCTCTACCTTGCGGGAGGCCTTAAGCGATATACCGGGCATTTATGTCTTTGGCCCGGAGATCTTGGATCGCGGAGGCAGCGAGTCGTTGGACCTGACCAAGGTTACCATCACCGTGAAAGAGTTGGGAATTACGGGACAAAAGGCAGAAATCATTCTCCGCTGCCGCTTCAATATTCAGGTGGAGATGTCCGACCTCTTCAATGTTTTAGTGATGGTGGGCATCGGTAATACGGAAGAAGAAATCTTTCGCTTGGCGGAGGCTGTCCGGTACCTGGCTCAACATTGCAAGGAGTTTCAGGAGCCGGAGGCGCTTCAGCTCTTGGCGGCGGCGGAAAAGCTAGATCCCCTTCCTCCTGCATCCCCGTTGGCCATGTTGCCCCGGGAAGCCTTTTTTGCTGCTAAAGAAGCCTGCCCTTTAAAGCAGTCGCAGGGTCGGGTGGCGGCCGAGCTGGTGACTTGTTATCCCCCCGGGATCCCCATCCTGGGGCCGGGGGAAGTTATTAGCCAGTCTGCCATCGACTACTTAGAGGTGGTGAGGCGAGCGGGACTTAGGATATCTGGTCCCCGGGACTTGTCCCTGGAAACCCTTCAGGTGGTTAAATAGCCTCCGGTCTAAATGGCTAAAGGCGGCCATATATTTGGTAAGAGAAGCAGGCAAAACTTTGAGGCGAGGCTTGGCTTGGAAGGGAAAGGCGGCTTTTGGCTATGCAGGCTTTGGTTACCAACCTAGCTTCTCGGCTGGAGGCTTACCATCCCTTTAACTGTCCCAAATCGTCGGTGATTGTGGTGGAATCTACTGCCTCGCCATCGGATACCGAAATACGCCAGAGCGGCAAGCAAATGATCATGAGCTTGGCCGATCTGAAACTTAATGCTCCTGAAGAGACTATATTTGTTTACGACGGCCTCATCAACTATTTCCAGGTTCTAGCCAACCAACGGGCGGTGGTAATTAAAATCAACCTTCGTTGCCCCACCCTTTACCGACTGGAAGAGACGCCCGGCCTCCCCTTCCGCACCCGGCTGTATTTGGACCGGTCCCCTTTACGGAAGATTGTGGCCGGGCAGACCATATTGGTTGATCCTGGACATGGCGGCAGGGACGGGGGAGTGCGGGGGCCGATCAACCTGCGGGAGAAAAAGGTGGTCCTATCCATTGCCCAATATCTAGAGGATCACCTTTTGGAGCTAGGAGCCAAACCAGTGTTAACCCGCCGGGACGACCGTCTAGTGCCGCAGGCGGAGCGGATGGCGCTGGCGGCCCGTACTAGGCCGGCGGCGGCAATAAGTCTGCATACTGGTCAAGCTCCCAGCCCACGAGCCCGGGGAGTGCGGACCATGCATCCGCCTACAGCGCCCAGCCGGGACCTGGCCCAAGCAGTCCATCAGGCCATCTTAAAGAAAATGAGGCTCCCGGACCGGCGCTGCACCCCCCAGTCCGGTTTGCCCTGGCCCCGGCAGATCCCGGCTGCTCACATTGAAACCGTATGCCTGACCAACGGGCTGGATGAGGCTCTGCTGCGCAGCCCGGTCTTCAAGTCCCGCCTGGCTCGAGCCATTGCCAACGGGGTGGTGGATTATCTCAGCCAGATCCAAAGAGCACAAGCGAAAGGAGGCAGCTAAGTGCCTTTGGTGCCTGTGCCTCTGCGCACCCATATAATAACTGCCCAGGACGATATCGCTGATGTGGCCCGGCGCTATTGCCACCGTATTGCTGCGGCGGGAGACGTGCTGGCCATTTCAGAAACGGTAGTAGCTATTACCCAGGGGCGAGCCATCTTGCCGGAGATGGTACGCCCCCGATTGCTGGCGCGATTTTTGTGCCGCTTCCCCGATAAAGATGGCAGCCTGGCTACGCCGGCGGCTATGGAGCTGGCCTTCCGAGAGGTGGGCACCAAGCGTATTCTCAAGGGGGCGATTGCTGCCGCCTGGGGTCGCTTAACTGGCAAGCGGGGCCGGTTTTTTCAAGTGGCCGGCCAAGAATTAGCCCTGTTCGACGATATTGCCGGTACCATGGCGCCCTTTGACCGGCACATAGTCATGGGGCCCAAGAATCCCAACCAAGTGGCCCGGCAGGTAAAAGAAGTTGTAGGCATCGATGTTTGCATCACCGATGTCAACGACCGCGGTTGTGTGGATGTCCTGGGGCTAGCAACCGACCTGGAGGACCCTCAGGCTATTGATGCCCTTAAGCATGAAATTGAAGCTGCCTTAAAGACCAATCCCGGCGGCAACGATGATGAACAAACGCC
>JACIYF010000079.1:0-1156 GCA_014360065.1 Clostridia bacterium
GGGAAGATACATGGGCAGATTCAGCTAAGCATTCAAGGAAAGAGTCGTCCGTTTCCGACTTTGTTAGATTCCAAGAAGAAATCTATCCCCGTGACAGACTTTTCCTCCTTGCTGCAAAACTTACAGGTTGAGCTGGGGAATCGTTTTCGTCGACAACAGGAAAACTACGAGTCCCTGCGCTGTAGTCTGCAGGAAGCTCTTAATAAATATGAAGAGGAAAAGTCTAAAACAAACCGGATCCAGCTCCTTCGATCTCTCAAGGACTCTCTACGTAATGGCCAGGAGACCCTAGATGAACTTGAGCGTAAACGGAAGGAGTTGGAACAGCATATTGCTAATTTCGAAAACTGGCTTTCTCTTGCTGAGAATATCTCGCAGTTTACGTTACAACTCCTGCAACAGAAGGACAATAACCAGGTGGCTTCTGCTCTGTTAGATGAACTCAACCAGGATATCGTGTTTAAAATCAAGGAGTACCTTGCTAACAGTAAATTGCACGCTCTGGCTGATTGGGAAATCTTCGAGAACAAGATCCGGAGTCTACAGGACCGGTGGGGCAAGGCGGTCCAGGAGCGCCGCAAGGCCTTTGCCACACATGTGGAGGCATACAAAAAGCTCCTAGAAGATGCAGGGATCAGCAGGGTGGATTTAGATGCGCGGTATGACGATGCTAACCCCGACCTTAGCCAGAAACAATTAGTCCAAGACGTTAAGAAGCACTTGGAGGAAGTAAGAACTAAGGCCAGGCGATATCTTGATAACATAAGAAACGAAATCCTCAAGGCCAAGAAGATCTACGGGTTAAGGAGCATGGACGACACTTTGGATGTTGAGAGCGAGTGGGTTCGAGTAGATAGAGCTTTACAAGACCTCTTTCACCGCCTCACCGAAGACGTTATTTTTGACAAAAGGCAATTTGAAAGCTGGCTTGCCGACCTGAAGCCGTTCACCGAACCCGAAGGTATTATCGCAGACCTAAATCATAGGGTCGGAAAAACTGTGCATGAGGTAGCCAAGAGTCCACTGGAGCCACAAGAGGAGGAAGTTCTCCAAGTGATTATTAAGCATCAGGGAAATTTGACAGAAGCCTTCGTTGAATTGCTAAACGAGAACCCTAGGTACCGCACTGTTGAGGACATCTTGCCGTCTGTTGTTG
>JACIYF010000079.1:1166-11753 GCA_014360065.1 Clostridia bacterium
TATTCAGTTAAGCTTTGACGAGCTTATTGCTTTGCTAGAAAAGACGCCGGTCATAACTACTTGGAATCCCTGGCTCAGAGTAAAGCTAGGTAAGAGGGCTGTAACATGTTTTTCTCTGTCAGAATTCAAGCTAGCAGTCAATCGTCTTCACCCGCTAACTGATGCGCCGACCGTCATCTTTGCAGCTCAAAATGAGAATGTGTCTGCTCACTGTTCTTTCTTGCCAATAGTACAATGTATATATGATCCCTCTAAGGATCCAGGCTTTGAGGTTCTCCTTGCGCAGGACTTTCATGAAATTTGTTTTATGCCGGGAGTTTTTAGACAGAGTAAAATTCCGGATTATTTTCTCGAGTCTGTAGACCTGTTGCAGCCATCAGTGGCAGTATTAATCGTCATTGATGGTCTATCGTTCACAGATTTCCCTGAAGACCTGGCTGTTCCTTGCTTGGTGGATGGGGTATCACTTACGCGCGAGGGAATGCGGCGGTTAGTCGGGGTACCCCATATAGCCGAACGACTTTTTGAGCGCGGGATTTCGAACCGGGTAGGGTTTTCATACTGGGACCGGCATAACCAGTTGGTGGACCAGTTGTTCTTCACGTTTGCCCAGGGTCAGCTGAGGAAAGTGGAAAGCTTTGACGAGATTATAGAGTGGCTCCAAACCAAGCATCTAAATAACCGAACTTATGTGCAGATTATCCGTGCGGGGCTCGATGGATACGCCCATCACCATAGGGACCGCCCTCCCAAGGAACATCTTCTTGGCGCGATTAAGAAGGATGTTGCCAATTTGATAGATAGGCTACGGGGGTTGGGAATGACGTTTGTATTAGTTCTAACAGCTGACCATGGCATCCTCTGGCATAATGAGTTTCCAGACGACGCAGTGTTTCTCGACGAAGGAGCGGTGCCAGTACGCTATTACCGTGGAAAGGAAAAGGTCCCACAGATTTTGAGGCAATTCGGGGTTTGGCACTCGAGAGACAACGCCTTCTCTTTGCCAGTGACTCACCATCGTAGAAGGCTGAGGAACGTAGAATGGGGATGTCATGGCGGTGTGAGCATGGCAGAGTCTTTTGTCCCATTACTTCGAGTATTTGGTTAGCATGGATAAAGGAGGCGACCTCATCTTTGGCACAGCGAGTTTTATTGCGGATCGGCAAAGATATAGAGACTAACGAAGAGGTAATCATTGAGGGGGACCGGTCGCGAGTTGTATTTATTTGCGGTAAGCGAGGTTCTGGTAAATCGTATACAATGGGGGTTCTTATTGAAGAACTCTTTGAGAAGGCACAAGGAGACGCACTTATTGTATTGGCGGATCCCATGGGAATCTTCCACACAATGACTTTGCCAAATGACGACCAGATTCACGAACTTTATCGATGGGGGTTGACTGAAAAGGGCTTTCCTATACGTTTGCTGGTTCCAGGTAACCCTATACGGCGGTATGGCGACGAAGAGATCGTTGATCTCTTACGGCAACGAGGAGTTGATGTCCAATCGTTGCGCATAAACCCTGCAGACTTATCTCCTGATGCTTGGTGTTCTTTATTTAACCTTAATGTGAACGACTTGATGGGGATCGCCCTTTACCGTGCAGTTTCCAACTTGCAGGAGAAAGGTGATTTTTTCTCTGTTGCTGATCTAGAGCGATCAGTCGAAAGGGATCCTAGGGCGCAGGAGAAGACGAAGGAGGCGTTACTTAACAGGTTAAATATTGCCTCCAAGTGGGGCATTTTCGAAGACAACAGCAGTTATGCTGAAGAAAACATATTCGCTTCAAATGCAATTAATGTTCTTGACCTCAGCGTGATTGATCCCGGATCGCACGGATTGCGCAACCTGATAGTCGATATTGTTGCTCGTAATCTCTTCTCGATTAGAACCAAGGCCAGGCGGAAGGAAGAATTTGGTCTAAGCGCTGAGCTCCCGAGGGTTTGGCTAGCCATGGACGAAGCTCACCAGTTCGTGCCGCAATCGGGACCGTCATTATGTAAGGAGATTCTTATACGGTGGGTAAAAGAGGGACGTCAACCTGGACTTGGGCTCATCGCTGCCACGCAACAGCCATCTGCGATTGACTCCGAGCTGCTATCACAGTGCGACTTGATTTTATCTCACAAGATTACGGCCATAGACGACATTCAATCCCTTAACCGCTTGAGCGCCACCTACATGGGTGGCGAACTAAAGACTTTTGTGCGCAGTCTTAATCGACGTGGTGAGGCAATTCTTGTTGACGATGAGCGGGAAAGCGTTTGCCGGATCGCTATCCGGCCAAGGCGAAGCAGGCATGGTGGCGGAGAGTCTACTGAACAGAAGATAAAGCGTTCGCTGTTTTAGCAAGGGCTGTGATGGGTATGGCTAATGGAGTAGCCAAGGAGGAACTTGCAAAGGAATTCGACGAGACAAAGGAACTAATTGATCTTCTAAATGACGACAATTTAGTCGATATCGAGTCTCTTTTGGACAACATAGATTTCCGGGATAAGGACCGTTATATGAATGCTCCGGTCCGGCTTAAACTTCCTAATGAACTAGCCGTACAACCGGGGGTGAAAGTCTTTGTTGACCAAGTTAGCGGTTTGCCAAGGCTTAATTTCCGAGGACAACGAGACGCAAAGGCCAAGATTGAAAATGGAGACCGCCAGGCATTAGAAGAACTGATTATTACCGGGCTTCCATGGATCTTTAGGATTGCAGAAAAATACGGGAAAGCTTGCCCGTATGAATTCCTTGACTATGTCCAGGAGGGCGTTTTCGGCCTGGTCGAGGCAATCCGCCGATGGGATCCTGAGAAGGGCGCTCTTGCAACGTATGCCGCCTCTTGGATTAATCAGAGAATCAGTCGCTACATTGCCGAGGTAGGCAGCACCTTGCGCCACCCGGTTCACCTGTTCGAGGAGCGCAAAAGGATAGTAGCCCAGATTCGCAAGACTGGGAGAATGCCTTCTGACGTTAAGAGTACTGATCTAGCGGCTTGGCTGCCGCCCGTTTCGTTAAATAGTGATCTAAGTTGGGTTTTGTCTGCAAGTATAAAAGACCAAGCCTTGAGGCAGAAAGAAAGCCCGCTTCCTCCTGGGCAGTACATTTTCGAAGATATTCCCGATACCTATAGTTTCGAGGATGATACCATCGATCGACTGTATCTTGAACAAGTACGCAAATGGTTTAATGAGCTTGACATATCCGAGAGACAAAGGTTTGTACTGGTTAACCGATATGGGCTTAACTCTGATGGAAGGAAGAAGACTCTTGGGGAGGTGGGAAAGCTACTTGGACTAACTCGGGAGAGGGTCCGGCAAATAGAGGCCAAGGCCATTAAGAGACTGAGGCATCCAAGCCGGTCAAGGGCTATAAAGGTTTTGGACAGACCTGAAAAACCAATTCAAAGGATGGAATATCGTCCTCCAAAACCCGGTTATGTTAAGAACGAGAGAGTTGCCGTTTCAGTTATGGCAGGGAAAAACTCAAGAGAAAACGATCTGCAGGAAAACGATCTGCACGCGGTACAAGCCGTGTTTAGTTTATTTAATCGCCCCGTGATATCAGAAAGGGACTTGGTGTCGGCCCTGGAGAAGGTTGACGTTGCGAAGTTAAGGTACTTTTGGAAGGATTTTTGGTGCATTCCCGCTGTTCAGGAGGCACTAACTCGTAAGCAAAAGATGGCAATCGGACGAGCTATCAATAACGAGCTAGCTATTGGTCAACAGACAATAGGGTTTATGAAGAGAGGGCTAGTTCGTTTTTTCCGAAGATTCCTAGTCCGCCACCATTAAAGCTCCTGATCATACCTTTTTGCTCCTATCCTACCAAAGCTTATATTGCGAACAAATTCAAGTATCAACATTCGACAATTTTCAGCTGATTGAACTAGGCTGGCAGGAATTTAACTAGGCAGCGTGGAAAATTAAGCCAGGTGGACTTTGGCTTACCCTTCTTGGGCCTCCCCACCTGGCTAGTTTTTTGCGGATTTTTGTCGAACTCGGCCCAGAACGACACTCTATGTCGTGGGATGTATGTTATGGTAGAAATGCCTTGGTAGATTCTCCTATTAGGGGGTGCGCTAAAATAAGGGTCTCGTTGGAATTCGTCAGCAACCCGCTGTTTCTTCCCATCCAGTACAATCACTTTTTGCAGGGCATGATTTATGAGCATATTTCAGATAGGGCTTTGCGCCGTTTCCTTCACGAGCACGGCTTTTCGTTGGAGAAACGCCACTTTAAGCTCTTTACCTTCTCGCGCCTGGAAGGCCCATTTAACCTTCACCCCGCCGAAGGGGTGATTGAGATCCTATCCCCGTTTCGCTTAGTTTTGTCTTCCATTGTCGATGAGATAGTCAGGGACTTTTGCGAAACTATCACCAAAAAGGACAGTTTCAATTTAGTGGGGCAAACCGTCTATGTAAAGGGCATTGAAGTAGTCCCTACCCCGGAGTTTAATGCCAACCAGCCGGTGCGGATCAGGATGCTTTCCCCGGTAGTCATGTACAGCACTACCTTCCGGCCTACGCCGGAGGGCCCCAAGCGCTATACCCTTTACCATAGTCCTTGGGATGAAGGCTATTCAGAGCTCTTATATAACAACCTGGCCAAGAAGCACATGGTCTGTTATGGCCGCCGGCCGGCAAGCCGAGAATTTCTTCTTGTCCCATTATATCCTAGGGACGATCGGCAACAGAAAGTGATGCGGTTTAAAGGTACGGTCATTAAGGGCTGGATGGGTACCTATCAGCTCCAGGGGGATCCTGCCCTCTTGCGCTTGGCTTACGAAACCGGGTTGGGGTCGAAGAATTCCTTGGGCTTTGGCTGTTTCGAGGTAGAAAACGAGACATTAGCGCCAAAGGCGAGACGAGATTAGATTGGGAGGGATTGCCATGCTAGAAGCAATGCGAGATCTAGGTAGCATTGCGGCGTCAGGCAAAGGCGCCGATTTTGTGACCGCCTTGACCCAGCCGTTGGCCGTGGAAAAAGAGGGCAAGAAGCAGTATGTGATGATCCTAGACCTCGATTTGTCAGCAGGGAGGGTTAGCTTGGTTCCGGAAGAGATTTCAGACTCGACGGCTGACAAGTACCTATGGGTGGGCAACGCCGATGGCTCCAGCAGCCCCCAATGGTATCCAACCACCGACAACTTAAACTTTTTGGTTTCCCAAACTGTGCCCAACCTTCTTCGTAAGTTTGACGCTACTGGCACGCTGATAGAGCGGGTAGCCCAAGAGCTATTACATCGGTTTTTTTATGACCTGGGGCCACAGAGCGGCGCGCAAAACCGCTATCGCTGGGTCCTGCACTTAGGCAAAGTCTTGGATCCAAGCTTGCTTTGCTCCAAGGACAAGGGGTACCAGGAGTGGCAGCAGGCGGGTGGGGACCCGGACCGCTTTATGGCGTTGCTCTACCGATCAGTGGACAAGAACGCCAAGAAAATGGTGGACAAGGTGAAGACAATCCTGGAGGCAGTGGTCGAAAGGGCTACCGGGATATCGGCTAAAAAGGAAATCCGGCTGTGGGTTTTGGCCGTCAACGGCACTCCCCTTGCCAGTTATGAGGATTATGCGCCGGTTGTGGCTCAAGATAAGGTGGAGGCTTTTTACCAAGACCAGTCCGAGTCGAGGGATGATTTGCTTTGTTCTGCCTGCGGTCGGCGCGCCCGGGTTACCGCCAACACCACCCGGCTAAAGTTTAAATATTACATAACCGATAAAGTCGGGTTTTCCTCAGATCTTAGCGGCAAATTCTTTCGCAATTTCACTCTCTGCGCTCAATGCTATAAGGCGCTGCTGGCAGCGGAAAGCTATACGGCCAAAAAGCTGGGTACCCGGCTGGCCGGCTTCAATGTCTTCCTGATTCCTGGATTCCTATTTGGAGCAGAAATTCTGCCCCAACAGCTTGACCAGTGGGCGGAGTACATTAAGTTTAGCTTCAACTCAGCCGCAGCCTTCAAGGGCATGGTTGATTATGAGGAGAAGCTTAAGGATTATATTGAGTATGAAGACCAAAAGAACAGTTATCTTCTCAACATTCTCTTCTACTTAAGAGCGCAGGCAGAATTCCGGGTGCTAAGGCTGATCAAGGACGTGCCTCCATCTCGCCTAGACCTGCTCCGCATTACCACTGCCCAGGTTAGAGAGGCGGCTCAGTCCTTCTTTAAGGATTCGTCTCAGTGGAACATCGATCTGCAGTCCATCTATTTCCTGATTCCACTGGAGGTCGGCAATAAGAGTCAGGAATATAAGAAACTGCTTGATATCTATGATAGCATCCTCTCCAACCGCCCTTTAAGCTATGCTAACTTGATTGACCAATTCTTGGGGACAGCTAGGGTTTACCGTTTTGAGAAGTTTAATAACTACAATATCAAGCTTGGAAGAGGTGACTGGGAGACTGGGCTAGCTTTTGCCGTGGTGCGCCAAAACTTGTTCCTAAATTACCTGCGGCGCCTGAATTTAATTCAAGGGGGAAAGCTTATGGACTATGATGCCCTGAAGGTAGAAGGGGAAATGAGGAATTACCTAAAGGAGATGGGCTACGGGGAACAGGAAGCTGCTCTGTTCTTGCTCGGTTACCTGGTGGGGCAAATAGGCAGCGCCCAGCGACGGCAAGGGGTTAGCAAGGCCATCCTCAATAAGCTCAATTACCAGGGCATGGACCGCAACCAGCTGGTAAGGTTGACTAACGAGGTTTTCGACAAGCTGCGCCAGTACAAGATCTTGCCGTATAACGAGATAGTGCTAGGCGAGGCTAAACGCCTGCTAGACAAGAATTACCATGCTTGGAAGCTTTCCGATCAGGAAAATGTATTCTTCCTGCTTTCCGGCTACTCTTATGCCACCGTCAAGGGTATTGAAGCAGCCCAGGAGAAGAAAGCTGCTGGCGGTGAGGATTATGAGGAGGGGACTGAAGCAGCAGAGGGCCTATAGCTGGTGATGAAAGGGGAGAGGTCAGGACTGACGGAGTCATTTGTGGTGCTAACTTGGATGTGACTTTAGAAAGGAGAAATGGGAATGGCCATGAAAGCTGAGGGCAAGCTCAACAACAGTGAGATTCTCTTTATCTACGATGCCAAGCTTTGTAACCCTAATGGTGATCCTGACGATGAAAACCGCCCGCGCATGGATTACGAGCGGGGCCGCAACTTAGTCAGCGATGTTCGGCTCAAGCGCTACATAAGGGATTATTTCCAAGATTGCTTTGAAGCTGACCCTACGAAAGGGATCTTTGTATCCAAGGTAGAAGGTAAGACCGTCAATGCCACCGAACGTCTTAGAGCATTGTTAGGTAAACAAGCAGGTCCCAGCGACATTCCCAGGATCCTTGAGTCTCTGATTGACGTTAGGCTATTTGGCGCCACCATGCCGATTAAAGGCGAGGGTGGCCGCGGCGGCACCTCCATCCGGTTCACCGGGCCAGTACAGTTTAACTGGGGCTATTCCTTAAACCGAGCCGAGCTGGTGGATTCCTCCAGCATCACTTCTCACTTCGCTGCCGAAGAAGGTAAAGAGCAGGGAACCATAGGTAAGGACTACCGGGTATATTTCTCCCTTATCGGTTTTCACGGCATTATAAGCGGTATCCGAGCCCAGGAGACCAATCTGACTATGGAGGATATTCATCTCTTGGACCAGGCCATGATTAAGGCCATCCCCCTCCAGGCCACCCGCAGCAAGATCGGCCAATACCCCCGGCTGTATATACGGGTCGAGTACAATGACGCCTTGAGCATTATTGGCGATTTCCGGGATCTGGTGCATTTGCAAGAAACTGAGGGACTTCGGGATATAACTGAGTGCGAGTTGGTTGTTGACGACTTGTTGAATCAACTATCTGCCAAGAGCGATGCTATTAAACAAATCTACTTCTGGCATGACGAGAAGCTAGCCCTCAGCTACCAAGGGAAACGGGGCAGGCTAGAGGAGCTGGTGGGAGGCGAGCTTGAGGGCAAGCTGGTTCGCCTTTCTTAAAGGGAGATGCACTATGATCGATATAGAAAGGCTGTTGGTATTTGACTTGGTCGGCCCCATGGCCCACTTTCGAAAGTACTATACCAACTCCTCTTCTCTTACTTATTCGTTTCCGCCCCGCACTGCTATTACCGGGCTGTTGGCGGGCGTGCTCGGCAAGCCCCGGGACAGCTACTATGATGAACTGTCCACCGCCAATTGCTGCATTGGCGTAGCTATAAAGGTGCCGGTGCGGCGGATTATGCAGACTGCCAACTACGTGCGCACCAAAAAGCTAAATGAAGTAGACGGCAGCGCTGGGCCGACCCAGATACCGCTGGAAATCTTGGTGCCTGCTCGGGGTCCAAGTCTGCGCTACCGGATCTATTTTGCCCACCAAGACCAGGAACTAATGGATGAGCTTATAGACTTGGTATCCCAGGGCAAGGCATATTATCCTCCCTACCTGGGGTTAGCCATGTTCCTGGGCCGGCTAGAGATGGTGGCGGAGGTAGGAGCAAGGGATTTGCAGTTAATTGCCCCTGGCAGTGCCGTAAGCTTGGATAGCGTTTGTTGCCTGGAAGCGGTTGCCTATAAAGGGCTAGAGTTTAAGGGCAGGGAAGGGGAGCGGTTGCAGTATATCAAGGAGAAGATGCCGGTAGAGTTCGATTCCAATCGCTACCTGAAAGCTACTGCCAGCTACTTGCTTGAGCAGAATCAACATAAGCTACGGGCCCGGATGCAAGTCCCAGTCTATACTGTGTCCTACCGGGATAGGACCGGCAATGACCAGGAGGAATGCATTTCGTTTCTTGAGCCACCTTCCTTACCTGCGGGCTCTGAACAAAAGCGTGGATAAACAAGGGGGAATATGGCTTGGAGTTCTATTCGCACCCGGACAAGCTCTTGCGTGAGCACTTGGTTGAGGTGGCTAGGGAAATGGAGAGAGCCATCCAGGCGAGCCCCGCCTTAGGCGGGGCTCGCCTCGACCTCTGCGGCAGACTGCTGGCCTACTGTCATGACTTCGGTAAGTACACCAGCTTCTTTCAAGACTACCTGCTGCGGAAGAAGGAGCATGGCACCCTGCATCACCACGGCTTTATCTCGGCCGTCTTTGCCGCCTATCAAGCGGGCAAGGGTAACTTTGTAAGTGGGGAGGTCTTCCGCGGAACTACAGGGCAAGACTACTTTCCGCTGGTAGCGTACTTTGTGGTATTACACCATCATGGGGCTCTAGGTCTAGTCGAAGAAGAGGTAGTCAGGGAGAGAGAGTTGGAGGGAGACTTCTCGAACATAAGCAATGTGAGCTTGCGACCTCGCTTGAAGGTGGCTTTAGAACAGGCAAAGGATCTCAAGGTGCATGCTGATGAGATCGAAGCTGAATATCAGGAATCCTGTGGCCTTTCGGGGGTCAGAGAGTTTCTCGACCAATGGATACAAGTATTCGGAGGCCTGCACCGCCTTTGTTATTGGCTGATGAACAAGGAACTGGCGGAGTTTCGCCAGGGCTTGTTTTACAAAATTCTCTACTTATACTCTTTGCTTATTGATGCTGACAAGCGAAGTGCCGGAGGAACTGCTAGTACTAGGCGCCTCAGCCTTCCGCCTGATTTGGTAGACCGCTACCGGAGGCAGGTTTTTGGTTTGGATGCAACTGGCGATGGCCGACAAAGTGAACCGGAGGCCGAGATTAAGCAAATGAATCAAATTCGGGAACGACTGTACCACTTAGCAACCACCAACCTGATTCAAGCCCTGGAAGGAGAAGCCGAGCCACATTTATTTACCCTTACTGCCCCCACTGGCTCCGGCAAGACGCTGACGGGCTTCTCCGTTGCTTTGAAGCTACGACACTGGGTTGAGCAACATCATGGTTACAGCCCTCGCATCATTTACTGCCTTCCCTTTACGAGCATCATTGACCAAAATTATGGGGTTATCGAAGAGGTGCTGGGGATGCTCCCTGATTTTGAGGCCAACCGTAGCGCCTATCTCATCAAGCATCACCACCTGTCCGATGTTTTCTATACCGAAGACGGAAAGGAACGGGCGTTGGATGAGGCGATGCTGCTAGTAGAGAGCTGGGAATCAGAGATAGTAATCAGTACCTTTATCCAGTTCTTTTACGCTATCATAGGTTATCGCAACCGAGCACTCAAGAAACTCCACAACATTGCCGGGTCTATCGTAATTCTAGATGAGGTGCAAAGTGTAAAGCTAGAGTACTGGGATTTAATTGGGTATGCATTGAAGTTAATTACCAAGGAGCTGGGTTGTTACGTCTTGGTAATGACGGCTACTAGGCCGCTTCTCTTTGCTCCCGGTGAGGCAGTTGAGCTGACCGGTGAAAGCGAGACCACTCGCGGGCTCTTTAGTGGATTGGATCGGGTTGAACTCCTTTGCCGGACCGAAAAGGAGATAGCCATTGAGGACCTGTTAGAAGAATTCAAGGCCATCTATCAGCCCGGACATTCCTATCTTCTAGTTTTTAACACTATTAACTCTTCCCTTAATGCCTACCGGCAGATTCGGGATATGTTAGCTGGGGACCCAACTGCAGAAGTCTTCTATTTATCTACGAATATTATCCCCAAGGAAAGGCTATCCAGAGTAGAAGAGATTAAGCGACGAGTTGGAGGCAG
>JACIYF010000080.1 GCA_014360065.1 Clostridia bacterium
GTCTTTATAAGCAGCGCACTGCGGTAGAAAGGGTAAACAGCCGCCTGGATGGGGCCTATGGATTGGAGAAGCATTTCATCCGCGGCCTTAAAAAGATGAAGTTACGGTGCACGCTGGCGCTAATGTTAATGCTGGCCATGGCGGTGGGCCGGATCCGAGAAAAACAAGCAATAAACATAAGGAGCCTGGTAAAGGCGGCCTGACTGAGCTTAATCCGAGCCAATAAAATAACCAACAGGCGCTCCCAGGGATAAATGCGCCCTTTAGCGGGGATGGCAGGGGGCACGGCGGTTATTTACGCCAAAACCAACCTTGGGAACATTGTCTCTTAGCCTGGAAAACACCCTTTCTTGGCATAAGCTTTATCCGGCCAGACGAAAAACGTCCACAACGCAACTGGCTCCAAGAGAAAGTCACAACCCTTTCCTCTTCTGTTGTGGTAAACTAGAAGCAAAGTCCGCAGGTGAAAAGGGCGCGGTGAGATTGACCGGATACCGCTTCTTTGGCGGTAATCGAGAAAGCCGACGGCAACTACTCCGCTTATTCACCGGATCTTCCGGGGTGCGTCGCTACCGGAGCAACACCGGAAGAGGCCAAGCAACGGATGGCGGCGGCGATCGCGCTGCACATCTGGGGGGTCGCGCGAGGACGGCCTGACGGCTCCCGAACCCTCGGCCACTGCGGACTACATTTCGGTTAACTTAGCACCGGTTTTTAGGTGGAAGGGGGAACCAAAAATGTCCGTTGACCGGATGGTGGAAGAGTTCAAGAAACTCACACCCCGAGAGCAAAGAGAGTTACTCCGCCGGCTGAGCGCCTTTGTGACCGTCCGCAAGAAGAGGGCACGGGGCGAAGAGGACCCGCTCGCCGCAATCATCGGGATTTTCGACGGTCCTGGCACCGGCTCAACAACTTACAAGGAGGACCTCTATGGCGGCGCCCGGCCCCTCTAAGATCTTTGTGGATACAGGGGCCTTCATCGCTTTGCTGGATAAGCGGGATGGGTTTCACGAAGCAGCCAAGGCCTTTTACCTGTCAGTGAGCAAAAGAGCGAACCTGGTTACTACTCTCCTGGTGGTGGCGGAAACCTACACCTGGCTACGCTACCACGGTGATTTCAACCTGGCGTTACGGTTCCTCAAGGCGATCGAAAAGGCCTCGGAAAGTGGGACGCTCGCCCTAATCTACCCCGACGCGGCTATTTGCGAGAAGGGGCGTGCAGTCCTGGAGAAATACCGGGATCAAAAGCTCTCCTACACGGATGCCGTAAGCTTCGCGGTGATAGAGACGTTGCAGATAGGCGACGTCTTCGGCTTTGATAGCCATTTCTACGTGGCAAAGTGCAGCCTGCACCCGGGTATCCCGCGGTGAAGTTGAGAAGGGCATTACACCTTTTCGTAGGCGAGAAGATGGGGCTCGCCCCTCCTAATCAGTCGCATAATAACCATTATGCGACATTATTGCCCCAAAAACTGCGCATAAGTGTCCCAAAAAGCCCTGCTAAGGGCCGAAAAAATGTCGCATAAGATTCAGATTCCCAGCGCACTTGCCTCCCCGGCTAGGGCAGAACTGTAAACCCGGCTGTCTTGAAGTGAGAGTCAAAGGCAAAAGCTTCCCTGGTACCCGTCTGCTCCATGACCTTAAAGGATACAGCATCGGTCAGCGAGAAAGATTGATCCTTGAACTTCCGCAGGAGATTCACGGCTTCCCAGGTGATGTCCGGACCGGCATAAAGCATCTGCACTCTGGGCGAAGCAGCTATCTTCTCCCACCAGCCTAGGGCCGCATCCAGGCCGCAGTCCAGGCGCAGCAGGATGTAGGTCTCGGCGGCTACAAGGTTGGTGGTCAGGAGTTGGTCATATTCTTTCCAAGCCTTCCGGTAAAAACCGGCGGCGGCCTGGTGGTACTGGTCGCGAGCATTAACGGTTGCTACCCAGGCCGAAGTGTCTACGAAGAGCTTCTTCACTTCTCCCAGGTCTCCTTTTCCCCTCGGGCCAGGTAGTGGTCGTGCCTTTCGGCCAGATCAGGGGTCTTTCCTGCTCCCATACCGATAATATCTAGAGCCGGGTCCTGCCCTTCCAGGTCTTCCATGAGGCCCCGGTAGAGGTATTTCCTCACCAGGTCGGACTGGGACACCTTCTGTTTTTTTGCTGCCAGCTTCAGCAGTTCGTGAATGCTTGTGTCGAGATATACTTGCAGAGGGACCTTGCTCATGAAAGTGATCACCCCTAAGAAGTTTTCATGAAACTATTATACATGAATAGGCCCAGCCGGGTAACAGTTCCTGTTTGGAAAGACCGGGGGAGCGCCAGAGCTTTAATCTTCCGAAAGAAACCATAGCTCAGGGGCGGAGATGATCGAGGACGCCAAAAGGGCATGGCTCGCGACGGCTCTGGAAGAGGGCATCCCCGTCCCCGAGCCGGTGCCGGAAGACTGCCCGGGAAAGCTGGTGGTCAGGATGCCGGGGTGGCTCCACAATGGGCTCTGGAGATGCCGCCGGAGAAGAAGACCTGAACCGGTACGTAGTCTGTACCCTGACCAGGGGTTCCGGGGAGCCACCTGGGGAGGGCGGACAGAGTCGCGTGTCAACTCATTTAAGAATCTTACCCAGGGGAAGTAGCTCACTCATGTAAGGATCTAACCCAACGCTTACGAGATGACCGCTGGTTGTGGCGGGGGCATCACCTCCGATGGTCCTTGGGCAAGCAGGCTTTCCAGGTGGCGGTGAAGGGCAAGGGGGTTAAGGTCCTTTAGCTGGTGCCGTAGGTCAGTTGAGGTGGGAAGGTTCACCGCGCCTGTGTCCAGCAAGCGTTGAACTGGAGTACGGGCTGTATCATATGACTTGTGGGTATGCGCACCACGTCGCTCTTTGGCGATCACCTTGCGCATGGGCAGGCAGAGGTTTACGTAGGGATCTAGAGAGGCGTAAACCTCATTCAGCCAGGCTACAGCCTGGGGGGTATCGTAGCGCTCATAGCCTACGATTTCCCGGACGTACTGGCGGTTTTTCTGCTCCACGTGGGCGTTATCGTTTTTCTGGTAGGGGCGACTGCGGGTGAAAGACCAGCCGTGTTTCTGACAGAAGCGGGATAGCTGGTCGTTGATAAACTCGCTGCCGTTATCGGAATGGAGGCAAAAAACGCCTGAGGGCCACTCGGCGAAGATAGCCTCCAACTCCCGGAATATACCAGCCTGACCCCGCCCCAGGACCGCCCGGCGGCGGCTGTAGCCAGAAACCACATCTACCACCGTAAGGGTGTAGGCGAAGTGGCCTAAAGAAGATCCGCCATTATGTTCCACCAAATCCACCTCCAAGGCTCCCGGCCGGTCCTCGTTCCATTGGTAGCGGTCGATAGGGATTTGGGAGGTGAGGTGGCTTTTCACCTTGGGACGAGGCAAGGTACGGCTAACCTTGGGCGAACGCCACCGGGCCAGGCGGCGGGCCAGGGTAGGCCGGCTGATTTTGGCCAGCTGGCAACGGATCTCAGGTGTCAGGACCAGTTCGCCATGTAAGGCCAGCAGTTCAGCGGTAGACAGGAGTACCGGGTGGAGGCGTTCCGCACAGGGGTAATCCAGGGCTTCCCAGACCGTCTGGATGGTGGGGAGTGCCTCAAGATACTGAAGGGGCCGGCTCCGTTTGCTACAAGGCCGTTTGGTTGCCGGTACAGGGCCATTCAAGACCTGAATGGCATACTTGCGGTGATAGTCCAATACTCGCACCACCTCATCGATGATCGCTGACTTCTCCTTGCGAGAAGAGGCTTGCTGGTAGCATTGACGTATGGTATTCAGATACTCACGGCGGCTCTTAAGTGACATCCTCATAACGCTCCCCTCCGGTAAGATTTCGCCGTGAGTGAGCCGATTCCCCTTCGGTTAGATTTTAGCTGAGTGATCGCGGGGACTTGCGCAAATCCTTAAACCATGTTATAAAGTTCTTGACAAGTTGTTTAAAACTCATGGGAATCCTCCTTTCGGGTTTGGCATCTAAGATTATCTCTTCGAAAGGAGGATTTCCTTTTCCTTGCCTCAGCTTCACTCCCAGAATCATCAGAATCATCAAACTGTTGGCATGATAAAACCGCAACCCTGGCGAATTAATCTATTAGGGTGGGATACAAAAAGAGGTGGGTGCAGGCAAGGGCGGCCGTGTATCCCCATGGGCTTAGAGCCCGACAAACTGTTTGGCCGTCCCCTTCGACCCGCCCAAGTGGGCTAAAAAGCCCGGATAGGTGAGTGTTGACCCTACCTTGACCTGCACCCCGAGATCCAAAAAGGAGGTCACCAGGATTGCGGTATTTCAACAACACCATCCGGCGGTTCCGCTTCCCCAACGAGAAGAAGGAGTGGAAGCGGTTCGCCAAGGAACTTGACGGCAACTGCAAGGTGGCCCTTGAAGCCACCGGCAACGCCTCCATGATCTATGATATCCTCGCCGGGCACGGAGCACAAGCGGTTGTGGTCAACCCCATGAGGACCAGGGCCATCGCCGAGGCCAGGATCAAGACGGACAAGGTGGATGCCGAGATTTTAGCCAGGCTGTTGGCTGCTGACTTCGTATGCGCCTCTTGGGTAGCTCCTAAAGAAGAAAGGGAATTAAGAACCCTCCTCCAGCACCGGGCGGCCTTAAAGAAGCAGGTGGTGAGCCTTAAGAACCGCATCCATGCTGTGCTTTCCCGCCAGGCCATAAGAGTGCCGGTAAGCGACCTCTTTGGGGTAAAGGGCCGGCAGTTCCTCCGGGAGTTAGAGGAGCTGCCCGAGGTGGAAAAGATAGTCCTTACCTCAAACCTTAAAGCCCTGGAGGCGGAGATCGTGGCCATCGAGAAGGAGCTGAACCTAAAGGCTATCGCCCTGCCGGGCATAAACATTCTTTTAGGTATACCGGGAATAGACGTCCTGGCCGCCCTGACTATCCTGGCCGAGATCGGCGACATCAAGCGTTTTCCCTCGGCCAAGAAGCTTGCCAGTCTTTCCGGCCTGGTACCTTCGGTGCACCAGTCGGGCAAGACCAGGTACACCGGACACATCACCAAGGCCGGCCGGAGCATGCTGCGCTGGATCCTCATCCAGATTGCCCAAAAGGCGGTAATGCAACCAGGAGCCCTGCGGGAATTCTACTTAAAGCGCAAGGGGGGCCATAAGATTGCCATTGTGGCGGCAGCGAGGAAACTCTCCATCATCTGGGTCATGCTGACGAAGAACACAGAATATTGCTACCGCAAAGAGAACCTGAGGCAAAAGAAGGTGCGTCGCATGCACAAAAAGGCGCTGCCGTACAAAGTTGACGGCGGTTTGCCGCAAAAAATTACGTCCCTCGCAGCAGAGGAGCAAACGATGCCAGAAACACCTCAACCTGCAGCTTAAATCCCCCTATTCCAGGGTTGCGGTTTTTCATAGGTGGGGATTCGCCAGGGATTCCTATAACCCCTTTATCCTCATCCTGGCTGGGCAAAGCCTGATCCGCACCAAGCTCGCCCTGAACGTCAACCATCCCCTAAGGCAGAGGCTGGCCGTGAAATACTTCATGCGCGGGCTGGAAAAGGATGAAATCAAGGATTACTGCCTTACCCTCTTAAAAAAAGCCGGGTGCCACGAAGAGATTTTCACCCCCCAGGCCTTCGAGGCCATCTATGCCACGACCAACGGGTTACCGCGCCTTATTAACAACCTGGTTACCGCCTGCCTGATTTCGGCCGCCTCAAGCAAAAATACCCTCATCGACCAGGAAATCGTCTACCAGGCGCAAAAGGAGCTGGAAATCTGAAAGGAGGTCTTCTGTATGCCCACCAATCTCGGCCTTAAAGAGTACTTCCTGGTTACCGGCTTTGCCGACCTCCTGCCCCTGGCCCTGAAGATAGCCCAAAGGGGCGGCTATAGCCGAAAAGAAATGATTGAGGCCGTCTGCAAGGTGGCGGACAAGGCCAAAACCTACCCGCCGACCAGAAATCGCCTCGCCTGGTTTGCCACCGTCTTCCGGGAAAAGCTCCTGGAAGCGCGGGCGGAAATACAAGCCTACGAGAGAAAGACTCTCACCTGAACGCTAAAACCGACAGCCGGGGTGCCATAACCTGGTGCCCCGGCTTCCCTATTTAGCCCATTCCGCCATGTCCCCAATGCCAACGTAATTTGCGAAAGCCGAGTAGGGATGGGCAATTTAATCTGCGAAAACCGGTCTTGCCACCGCCTGATCAAGGCAATCCGGTTTAAGAATCAAGAGGCAATTCAATTTGCGGATTGACACTATACTTTAACAATTGCAACTAAACTTTTTCCCACTTGGAGTTGACACTAACTTCAGTTTCTCCTAATTGACAAATTATCCGAAATGCGTTAAAATTAACAGCGTTAAAAAATCAGCATAAGACCTGGAGGTACTAATGGCAAGAACAAAAAGACCTGCCTGGCAAATAGAGCAAGCAAAAAGCAAGATCTTTAATGCGGCCTTAGAGCTATTTAATACTCACGGTTATAAAGAAGTGAGCATGCGTAAAATTGCCAGGAAAGCCGGCTGCTCACCTACAACCATTTATAACTATTACCCAGATAAAGATGCACTCTATCTTGACATCTTAAAAAAGGGTTTTGAAATGTTATTGGAACTTTTAAGGAATCAGCCTCGGGATGCCAATCCAGTGGTAACTTTAAGAAAGTATGCGGAGATCTACTATTGGTTTAGCTTGGAGTATCCTTATTATTATGACATCATGTTTTCCTTTCCGGTGCCTAAGTACTTGGATTACGTGGGCACCAAGATGGAAGGTGTGGCTTGGGAAGAGAAAAGAATAGCGCTGGAGAACCTAAGGCTGTTGACTGAGGCGGTAGAAGAGGCACTAACCGGTGGTTATCTAGAGGAGAGGATGAGCGCAAGCACATTAGCCAAGGTTCTGTTCAGTGTATGCCACGGAATCATATCTCTTTACCGTTCCCGAGTATGGCCCGAAGTAGGCGCTGACTTTCGAAGGCTCTATTTTCAGGCGGTGGATGATTTTCTGCTTCGTTTTAACCCGCAGTTAGGTGGCGGTGAGGGCCATACTGCAGGCAGCGACGGGAAGGGTAGTGGCGCCAGGGAGGTGGGATAAAGTAAACGGCGCCAAAGCCTAGTTCATGCCAACTCTGATTTCTTGAAATAAGGGGGTAGGTCAAAATGAGTGTAGCTGCGCGGTTAAGTGATCGTTTTCAGGAGTTTTCTACCGGCACTTTTGTGACTACCATCCTTCGGGCTATGTCGCTCTATTTCCAGGTGAATCCTGAATTTAGGCGCAACATCATTGATGAGAAACCGGCACAATACCGGTATGTGTTTAACGCTAAGTTCCAGTTTCGAACCCGGGATGATTCTATTTGTGTCTATGCCATTTTCGAGGATGGTCGTATGCGGGTGGGTAAGGGTAAGATTGAGAGCCCTGATCTTACCTTCAATTTCAAGAGCCCTGCGGGCATGAGGAGACTATTTTCAATTACCAAGCCAGCCGATCCTCTAACCATGATGCTTGAAAATGAGCTTTCAACTGAAGGTAATCTGATGTACTTGGCCAAATTTGGTCATATTTCTAAGGATATGACGATGGGCAAAAAGAAACGAAAGGTGCTAGCCGAGAAAAAGCCCAACCCCAACTTAATTATCAGTTATAACCCTGAAGCCAGGTCCTCGCACCCCCTTTCCCACCGAGCTACCCTAAAATCCTATCCCCATGACCAGGTAAAAGTTTTGGATGAGCCTTTCTTGAGCGAGTATAGCTTGGAGGATTTTCCGCGACTGAGGTTTATCCGGGAACGGCTCTACGTCAATACTGGAGAAATCTGCACCGAGCGTCCCCGATTGATTACTGAATACTTCTTAAGGCACGGGTTCGAGAAAGATGCATCTGGTCGGAAACGGGATCCAGAATTGCGCCAGGCGGAGGCTTTAAATTACCTTTTGACCAACCGTCAACCGATCATTTGGGACTGGGACCTTTTGGCTGGCACTAGTACTACCAAAGAAGTCGGAGTACTAATGTACCCCGAATTTGGAGCCGTGGCTTTGTGGCCGGAGCTTCTAACTGTGGATGATCGGACTCTAAATCCTTATAAGATTTCAGCTGAAGATGTAGACATATTGAATTACCAAGTGTTTCCTTTCTGGGCTGATCGCTGCATCATGGAATATACCCGCCGGAAATACAACAACCCTCTATGTCAGAAACTTGACCAGCGGTGGGTGCTCTACTTCTCCTGGAAGCCCCATGCAGTTTCCCATACTATTCCCAATTTCCCCATGATTCTCAGCCGGGGCTTGCTTGATATCATTCGTGAAGCTAAGGAGAAGGAAGAAAAGGCCCAGACAGAAAAGGAGCGTAACTTTTATCGGGCCATACAACTTGCCCAGCAAGGGGTAATCAATTACGCCAATAACCTAAGCCAGAAAGCTTGGGAGATGGCACAGAACCTTAGCGACATTGATCCTGAACAGAGTCGGCGCAAAAAGGAGTTGGAGACCATGGCTGACGTGTGCGCTCGGGTGCCAGCTTACCCAGCTCGCGACCTGCAGGAGGCCATAAACTGTATCTGGATCTGTTGGGTGGCACTGCATATGGAGAATATGAACGCAGGACTATCCCTAGGCAGACTCGACCAGTGGCTGCAGCCCTATTTCTTAGCTGATGTGGCGCAGGCCAAAAGCGAACAAGAAAAAAAGGAGATCATAAAGAAGGCTATCGAGCTAGTAGGCTGCTTCTACCTCAAGTGCGCCGACCATTTGCCCACCGTACCGGATCTCGGCAACCGGCTCTTTGGGGGAAGCTCGTCGGACCAAGCCCTTACTTTGGGTGGTGTAGACCGGAACGGCGAGAGTGCCGTCTGCGATATGACCTACATTTTCCTCAAGGTCACCGAAATGCTTTCCTTACGTGACCCCAACGTAAATGCCCGCTATTACCCAGGGATAAACTCGGAAGAATACTTGAAGCGATTAATTGAGGTCAATAGCATCACTGCAGCTACGCCATCTTTACACAACGATAGTGTTATCATCCCGGCCTTGGTCAACCAAGGGTTTTCCCTGGAAGACGCCCGGGATTGGGAGGCTACCGGGTGCGTGGAACCTACTAGCTGCGGTCGACACTTCGGGCATACCAACTGTATGCTTCTAAATACGGTAGCTGCATTAGAAATGGCTATGAACAACGGGGTACACCCTCTAATTGGCGAGCAGGTGGGACCTAAGACCGGGAATCCATCTGATCCCAAGAGCTTCCCTTTCTTCGAGGATTTCAAGGAGGCTTACAAGAAACAGCTTAGTTTCTTGATTGACCAATCCATCGAGTATAACAACCTCCTTGGTACCGCCCACCAGTATTTGCACCCAACTCCCCTCTTATCGTCTTTCTTTGAGGGGCCGATGGAGAAAGGGAAGGACGTGATTGAGGGCGGAGCCCGCTACAATACTTCTGGAGCGGCTCTAGTGTCGATTACGGATGTCATCGATAGCTTGATGAGCATTAAGCAGCTGATCTATGAAGAGAAAATAGTAGACTGGAAAACCTTGCTTGATGCCTTGGCTAAAGACTTTGTCGGCTACGAAGCTTTGCATACCCGTATCCTCACCAAGGTACCCAAGTTTGGTACTGACGCCGAGGAACCCAGGAAACTAGCCCAGGAGCTCATCGATTTCATCTATGATGAATATCAGCGTCACGAGAACTATCGCGGGGGTAAGTACACCAGCGGCTTCTGGAGCATGTCCAACCATGTAGCTTTTGGCACCTTGTCGGGAGCCTTGCCCAGCGGTCGAAGGAAAGGAAAACCCTTCACTCCAGGAATTACCCCCTCGCCCGGAGTATCGGACCAATTGCTCCCTAGCATCCGGACCATCTCCAGTTTGGATCCTATTAAAATGCCCAACAACATCGCCTTCAATGTCAAAGTGGCCCCGGGGCCCCAGGATACTCACCAGGAGTTTGTTGAGCGGGTAACTGCTTATGCCAAAACCTACTTTGAACTAGGCGGCATGCAGATGCAGTTTAATATTGTCACCACCGAAATGCTAAAGGATGCTATGGTCCACCCCGAAAACTATCGCTGGCTCTTAGTTCGGATTTCTGGGTACAACGCCTATTTTGTTGAGCTAAACCCAGATATGCAGAAGGAGATCATTGAGAGAACCGAGTTCAACCTTTCTCACTAATAACCAACCCTCCGGCCTTACAGAATGTAGGGTCGGGGGCAGCCTTATTCTAGGTAGCGCTAGACGGGAAGGGGTTAAGCCCATGGCAAGACCGCGACATGCCAAGCCCCTAATTGTCGATGTTAAACGCAATGCTTTAGACGATGGCCCGGGAATTAGAACCACCATTTTCTTCAAGGGCTGTCCGCTATCCTGTGTCTGGTGCCAGAACCCCGAGGCTATCAGCCCTTACTCAGAAATCATGTTTTCGCCTGGCGATTGTATTGCTTGTCGTACTTGTATGCAGGTATGTCCGCAAGGTGCAATCGACCTTGACCGCCATCCATCCCCCATTAACCGGGCTTTGTGCCAGCGCTGCGGCACCTGCGCCGATAACTGCCCAGGGTTAGGGATGCGCCGCGTAGGTAAATACTACTCCCCAGATGAGCTTCTAGAGGTGGTAGCCAAGGATATTCCGTTCTATCGCAATTCTGGCGGGGGTGTTACTTTGTCGGGAGGGGAAGCGACTCTCTACCCCCGCTACCTGGAATCTTTTCTCAGGGGAGCCAAATCGCTAGGAATCCATATTGCTCTGGAGACTTCTGGATACTATTACCAGCAGGAATTCCAGCGATCGGTTCTTCCTTACCTAGACCTGATCTATTTTGATGTGAAGATCTTGGATTCATACCTCCATAGAAAGTATACCGGTCGCAGCAACCAGCTCATCCTGAGCAACTTAAGGGCATTGCTAGAGTATGGGCGAGTGCCAGTGCTACCTCGAGTACCCTTGGTTCCGGGAATAACCGATACGCCAGAAAACCTTAGGGTCATTGCTGAATTCCTAAAGGACATTGGGCTGAAAAAGGTAGCGCTGTTGCCATATAACCCCATGTGGGTGGCCAAAGCTGACAACCTGAGCAAGAAGACTGCTTACCGCTATGAACAGTGGATGACCCCGGAGCAAAAAAGCCGATGTGCCAGTTACTTCTCTGATTTAACCCTGGAGAAGTTTTAAGCCATTTGCGATGTCCGGAAGTAACGATAGATAGGCCATTTAACGGTGCTAGCAAAAATATTTTACCCCAGTATGGTCCAGGTTTTTATGCCGGTTAGCAGGTGAAAAGCGGCAGGTC
>JACIYF010000081.1 GCA_014360065.1 Clostridia bacterium
AAGCTCATTCCAGCGAAAACCACGCGCTTACGGTTCCACGCGCATGGGCATTGGTTGTTCAACTCTTGCACACCAGAATAACTCCACTGCTCAAAAAAGTGACACCGGGACACCAGGATGGTAAATGGTCAGCACTCCTATGTCAGGAGTGTCCGGATGGTTCAGGAAGAGAATGAAATGTCGTAGGACTTCAGTTTCTTATAAAGGGTATTCCTTGTAATACCCAATAAACGCGCTGCCCGTGTTATGTTGCCACCAGTGGCCATAAGGGCGTCTATTATCGCTTTTTTCTCCGCCTCAGCGAGATAACTCCCGGCTTTCTCCTCATGCTCATTAGAGAGAGGGTCAGTTCGCTTTTGGGCACGAGTGTTAAGCTGTCTGATCTGTTGAGGCAAGTCTAAGACACTAATGCTTTCGTGTTCGCATAGAATAATGGTACGCTCAATAACGTTTTCCAGTTCACGTACATTTCCTGGCCAATCGTAAGCCAGCAGAGCATCTACCGCAGATTTTGTGAACTTCGGCTTCTTCTTATTTAGACGACGCGCAATCTTTTCGGACAAGTGCTCAACCAAGAGTAGGATGTCGCTGGGGCGGCGTCTGAGCGGGGGAATGCGAACAGTTATTACACTCAATCGATAGAATAAATCTGCACGGAATTCCCCGAGTGACACCTTCTGTTCAAGATCCTCGTTGGTAGCAGCAATAACCCTCACATTGACTTCGAGAAAATCCGAGCCGCCCAATCTTGTTACGCGACCATCTTGCATTACTCTAAGCAGCTTGGCCTGAATATCAAGGGGCATCGTGCCTATCTCGTCCAGAAAGAGGGTTCCCCCATCAGCCAGCTCGAATTTACCCGGTTTACCTCCCCGTCGAGAACCAGTGAATGCGCCCTCTTCGTAGCCAAAAAGCTCACTTTCTACCAGTTCGCGAGGAATTGCTCCGCAATTAACAGCAATAAAGGGTTCATTTTTCCTGGGGCTCGCATTATGGATCGCCTGAGCAAACACCTCCTTGCCTGTACCGGTTTCGCCGTGCAGCAAAATTTTACAGTCGAATCTCGCAGCCGCCCTGGCGACTGCCACTGCCTCCAAAAACTCCGGATCTTGGCCTATTATGTCAGAAAAGGTAAAGGTAGCTCCTCCGAAGATGTTATGGGCCAAGCGGTGGACATCGGACCTTTTCCTTATGCGTATGACTGCACCTTGATGGGAAAGGCTATCATGAGTAATAGGGTTAGCATCTATCATGAAAAAGAGGCGCTTCTTGGTTTTCGGATCGAAGTAGTACACCTCCTTGTTTCTTGCTTCCACAAAGAGTCGTTCTGGCGAATGACTTTTGAACAGTGCCCGAATATCTTTCCCGACTAAGTCATCGGGCCCGCAGTTACACAGACGGGCAGTCACGCTGTTGACACGAACAATGCATCCTTTTTGATCGGTAGCTAAAATGCCATCACTGACTGACTCCAATATGGCATTTAAATACTGGTTGTTCTCACTGAGCATTGTGGTCTTTTCCTGCAGCGCTAGCTCACGTTCAATTGACTTGGCAGCAGCCGCAGCCATACCGAGAGTATGTTTATGGACCAGCGAAGAAGGACCAGAGAAATTGATGATCCCAATTAGCTTTTTCGATGTGGTGTAGATGGGTGCAGCAGAACACGTCCAACGGTGATGATAGACGTTGTAATGTTCCGGACCTGCGATTTGGACCGGCTTGCCCATCTTTACAGCGAGTCCAATTGCATTGGTGCCCACGGCTTCTTCTGATCGGTCTGCGCCCGGAACGAGGTTATTTGCCCTAGCCATTTCAACGACTTCTGCATCGCCAACAATTCTCAGTATATATCCGTGACAGTCTGTCAGAACAACTATAAAGCTTGAGCCGCGGATGAGCTCGTTAAGTAGTTCCACGGTAGGTAGTGCACACCTCAGAAGTAGGTCGTTCTCATTCTCGAGACTGCGGAGATCCCGACCCCTCGGCATGTTTCTTGCGAAGGGATCCAGCCCCAACTCTCGACACCGCTTCCAGGATTGAAGAATATAAGCAGGAATCAACGAAGACTTGACTTCTCCTCGTTCCATAAATGATTTCCACGCTTCGGAAGTCGCATTTTCCAAAGACATACAATTCTCGCCTCCTCCTCCAACCTGAAACCGATGCGCATCTTTCCTACTTATCTAGTTATTTGTCATTTCTTCTATGTCTCCTGCTACACAATTGAAGGCTGTTCATTTTTTGCGCAATCCCAACCTAGGAGGCGCTTCCTCTTGTACTAAATAGCTCAAGGCTTAAGGTACGCGATGGTGTGGCACAAGAATTGCTCTGTCACCGACAGTGGGTAATCAGAAGCTTTATTTACCCACAAGCAGATGATCCAAATACAACACCAAAGTGGCCAGAGGAGATGATTACATGGGAGCAAGAGCAACCGAACTGTCTCAGGAAGACCTCTTATGTATGTACCGGAAAATGCTTGAGGCCAGGTACTTCGAAGAAAAAGTGGTCGAAATATACGCCCAAGGCTTAATGCCCGGACTGGCCCATCTGTACATTGGCCAAGAGGCAGTAGCAGTGGGCGTTTGCGCTGCCCTTAAGCCGGAAGATTTAATCACCAGCACCCACAGAGGCCACGGCCATTGCATCGCCAAGGGTGGAGATCTTAAACCAATGATGGCAGAGCTGTTTGGCAAGGCAACAGGTTACTGTCGTGGAAAAGGAGGGTCGATGCATATAAGCGCTTTTGAACTAGGAATCCTGGGGGCAAACGGAGTGGTGGGTGGAGGAATCCCAATTGCCACAGGAGCTGCTTTGTCTGCAAAAATGCGCGGCTCTGGCCAAGTTGTAGCTTGCTTCTTCGGAGATGGAGCCTCCAACCAAGGCTCTTTCCATGAATCGTTGAATATTGCCGCCTTGTGGAAGCTCCCGGTGGTCTATGTTTGCGAGAATAACCGCTACGGCATTTCGGTATCCCAGGCTCGCCATCAGGCCATTGAAAACATATCGGTAAGGGCTCAAGCTTATGGAATGCCAGGTGTAACCGTAGACGGTAACGACGTGGAAGCAGTCTATCGGGCGGCCAGGGAGGCAGTGGAGCGGGCCCGTCAAGGGAGTGGGCCTACTCTGGTCGAATGCAAGACCTATCGCTGGCGAGGTCATCACGAAGGTGATCCGAACCAGGGACAACGTTACAGAAGCCGAGAAGAGATCCAAGAGTGGAAGGAAAAGTGCCCAATCAAGAGGTTGCGCACCAAGCTTCTGGCCAAAGGGGTGAGCCCCAGCAAACTGGAAGAGATAGAGGCAACGGTAAGAGAGGCTGTTGAGCAGGCAGTTGAGTACGCAAATAACTCGCCGTTTCCTTCAATTAAAGAAGCTTTTTCGGATGTGTATGCGGAATGAGAAAAACAGGTAAAGCAAGCTGCGCCGTGGCAAAGCAGGGAGGTGCCAAGAAAATGCGTACTATAACTTACAGAGAAGCGCTTAGAGAGGCAATGCGAGAGGAAATGGTGCGCGACGAGAGTGTCTTCATATTGGGCGAAGACGTTGGCGTCTACGGCGGAATTTTTGGGGTAACAGCAGGCTTACTTGCGGAGTTCGGGGAGGAGAGAGTGCGCGATACGCCGATTTCAGAGGCGGCGATAGCCGGAATAGCCGTGGGCGCTTCCATGACAGGAATGAGGCCAATCGCCGAGATCATGTTCGTCGATTTCACCACGATTGCTTTAGACCAAATTGTTAACCAGGGTGCAAAATGGCATTACATGTCGGGCGGGAAGCTAACAGTACCGGCAGTCATCAGAACATACACAGGCACCGGGCGGAGAACCGCGGCCCAGCATTCCCAGAGCCTAGAGGCCTGGCATGCCCACGTCCCTGGCCTCAAAGTGGTCATGCCGGCTACTCCATACGATGCCAAAGGACTTCTTAAGAGCGCCATTAGAGACAACAACTTGGTTGTCTTTATTGAACACAAAATGCTTTTAAACGAAAAAGGCCAGGTACCGGAGGGTGAATATCTCATCCCCTTGGGCCAGGCCGATGTCAAGCGACCAGGAGAAGACTGTACGGTGGTGGCCACTTCGCTGATGGTGGGACGGGCCCTTAAGGCTGCTGAGATACTGGAGGCGGAAGGGATCAGCGTGGAGGTAGTCGACCCGCGCACTTTAAGGCCGCTGGACATCGATACCATTTGCCAATCGGTAGCCAAGACCAACCGCTTGGTCATTGTCCATGAAGCTTGCCAGTTCGGCGGCATCGGAGCCGAGATCGCCGCCCAGGTAGGAGAGCGAGCTTTCTTCGACCTGGATGCCCCCATTGTCCGAGTTGCCGGCAAGGATGTGCCCATTCCCTTTAGCCCGGCCCTGGAGGACGCGGTAGTTCCAAGCGTTGAAGATATTGCCGCCGCGGTCCGGAGCCTAGTTAAGGGGGTGGCCTAGGCATGGCTTACAAGATTGTGATGCCCCAGGCGGGAATAACCACTACCGAAGGCACCATCGTCCGCTGGCTAAAGCAGGAGGGGGAGCGGGTAGAGCGGGGTGAGCCCCTGTTTGAAGTAACTACCGACAAGGTGAACATGGAGGTGGAATCCACCGCCAGTGGGGTTTTGCTTAAAATCTTGGCCCCGGAGGGTTCGACGGTAAGGATTACCCAGATAGTGGCCATTGTCGGCGAGCCTGGCGAGGATATCAGCGCCCTTCTTCAGGAAGCGGCGGCCGAACGAGGCGAAAGCCTAGAAGCGGTTTCGGAACCTGACCTTCAAGGTTCCAGGGAAGAGGCTCCGGCGGATGTTCCTCAGATTGCCTCAGAAGCTACTTCCCTGCCGGGCAGGATTAGGATCTCGCCTCTGGCCCGGAGGATTGCCGAAGTTCAGGGCGTGGCCCTTTCCGATCTGGCTGGTGTGACCGGCACCGGCCCGGGAGGGAGCATCATCAAGCGGGATGTGTTGAAATACCTAGAAGGCCGAGCGGTGCCCAAAGCCGAAACTGGACCGGCTCCGGAAGCGGAGATGCAAGCTTCCGGGTTTCAAGAAGCAGTCCCAGTTGCCAGCCCCCAAGTTATCCCCCTCACTGGCATGCGCCGTACCATTGCCCAGCGCATGACTCAGAGCAGCCACGATGCTCCTCAGTTCTGTTTGGGGGTAGATGCCGAAGCGTCGGAGCTCATCCGCTGGCGAAAGCTTCTAAACGAAAAGCTGAAAGGCCAGGGCGAGGATATTACGCTCACCTATACCGATTTTCTGGTTAAGGCCTGTGCCCTTGCCCTTCGGGATTGCCCTTACGTTAACGCTAGCTTCACGGCAGAAGGGATCGAGCTCAAGACGGCCATCAACGTAGGGGTAGCCACCGCCTTGGAGGACGGCTTGATTGTCCCCGTGATCAAGAACGCCGACCAGAAGTCTCTGGCCCAGATCGCCCAAGACCGGGCTAGTCTGGTGGAAAAGGCCAGGGCAGGGAGATTGGCAGCAGATGACGTCCGCGGCGGCACTTTTACCGTCTCCAACCTAGGCATGTTCGCCATCGATGAGTTTACTGCTATTATCAACCCGCCTGAGGCGGCCATTTTGGCAGTGGGGCGGATCCGGGAGCGGCTAAGCAGGGTAGGCGAGGAAATCCAGGTGGTACCGTACCTTTCCCTGCGCTTAACCCTGGACCACCGGGTGGTGGATGGAGCCCAAGGGGCCCGTTTTTTGGAAAAGATTAAGCAGAGGATTGAAGATCCCTACCTCTTGTTGCTGTAGTTGGCTGGATAGGTAGCTGCAAGGGAGCTGGCTACCGGTCGTAACCGAGCTAAGGAAGGGAGCGCCATGACGCTTAAGCAAGCGGATATTGCAGTTATAGGTGGCGGGCCGGCCGGGTATGTGGCCGCTATAACCGCCGCCCAAAGGAAGCGTAAGGTGATCCTGGTGGAATCTGGCGAGCTGGGGGGCACCTGCCTGAACGTAGGATGTATTCCTACGAAAACTCTAGCCCAGGTGGCGGAGCTCTACCACCGGGCCCGTAACTTTTCTGCTTTTGGCCTGGAAGGATCCTTGCCGAAAATCAACTGGAGCCAGGTGCAGGCGCGCAAGGAGACGGTGGTGTCCGCCCTGCGCCGGGGAGTTGCCGGCCTGCTTAAGGCCAACCGGGTAGAGGTCATAAGGGGCCATGCTGCCTTTAGCGGCCGCGATCGCCTTACCGTAACCCCGGAGCCGAAAGCAGGGAAGGAAACCATAAATCTGGCCGCAAGGAAGACCATTATTGCCACCGGCTCCCAGGCTGCTTCCATTCCCGGCCTGACCATAGATGAGGAGACAGTTCTCACCAGTACGGGGGCACTGGAGTTAAAGAAGCTCCCCGAGAGCCTGGCCGTCATAGGGGGCGGGGTAATCGGTTTAGAGATGGCCAGCATCTTTAGCCTGCTGGGGTGTAGGGTTACAGTCATCGAGCTTCTGCCCCAGGTGCTGGCTGGGATTGATGAAGAGATCGCCAAGCTCCTGGCCGGCGAGCTCAAGAAACAGGGGATAGCTATTCATACCGGTGCTCGGGTTGAGGAAGTCAAAGTCGAAGCTAACGGGGAAGCCAGGGTTAGCTTCCTCCACCAGGGGCAACTGCGGCAAGTGCGGGCTAACAAGGTCCTGGTGGCGGTGGGACGCCTGCCGCAGACGGCAGGCCTCGATCTCGGTAAGGTGGGGATCACGCTTTCCGGAAAGGCTATCCAGGTAAACCGCAGGATGGAGACCAATATAGCTGGGATCTACGCCGCCGGGGACGTGATCGGTGGGTACCAGCTTGCCCATGTGGCCTTTCACGAGGGGACGGTGGCGGCCATTAATGCCTCTACCGAGCAGGGTGGAGACAAGGAAGTAGATTACCGGAGCGTGCCGGCTTGCGTCTATACTCAGCCGGAAGTAGCCCAAGTAGGCCTCAGCGAAACCGAGGCTCGCCAGCAATATGCTGAGGCCAGAGTGGGCAAGTTTCCTCTGGCTGCCAACGGTAAGTCGCTCATCGAGGGCCAAACCGCTGGTCTGGTAAAAGTGATCTATGAGCCCAGGTATGGGGAAATCCTTGGCGTTTGTATCATGGGCCCTCATGCCACCGAGCTCATTGCCGAGGCCGCCCTGGCTATAAGCCAGGAAATTACCCTCGACGAGTTGGTAGATACCATTCATGCTCACCCTACGGTGGCCGAAGCCATCCGGGAGGCAGGATTGGCGGCGCTAGGGAACCCGCTCCACACGGTGCCATAGTCAATCTATCCTTTTAGGCTTTAAGGGGGGGGTGCTCCACGGTGCATGGTTTTCACAACAGACTGTTAAGAATAAACCTAGAAGCAATGGACTACGCCGAAGAAGATCTGGAAGACGGGCTTCTGAGGGAAGTGCTTGGAGGCAAAGGCCTGGGGACTTACCTTCTTTACAAAAACGCTCCCATTGGAGTGGATCCACTCAGTCCTAACAATCCATTAATATTTGCACCCGGACCTGTATCCGACAGCATTATGCCGGGAGGGAGTCGCTACGGAGTCTTCACCAAATCGCCGCTTACCGGTTTCTATGCTGAAAGCTACGCGGGAGGAAACGTAGCTCCAGCGATGAAACGAACCGGCTATGATGCGGTGGTTATAGAGGGTGCCGCAAAGTCTCCCGTCTTTCTAGAGATCAGTCACCGTGGGGTGAGGTTCCACGATGCGTCGCACCTGTGGGGTGCGGAAACGTATCATACTCAAGATTTGGTTCTCCGAGAAGTCAAGCAGCCGCAGGCTGAGGCCATAGTCATCGGTCCAGCAGGCGAAAACCTGGTAAGGTTTGCCTGCATCGAAAACAATTATTGGCGATCGGCTGGTCGGGCCGGTACAGGAGCAGTTATGGGGTCAAAAAAGCTGAAGGCCGTGGTTTTTTGGGGAGAAGAACATGCCCCGATGGCCGATTCGACACTGTTGCTTTCGTACGTTCGGGAATTGAAAAAGAAGGGTAGAGAAGATCTAGGCGTAAAATCCTACCAGAAAGTCGGCACCCCCCAGCTGGTGGCAATTACAAATACCAGAGGGTGTTTTCCTACTCGTTATTGGCAACAGGGGCAGTTGGAGCAATGGCAAGAAATCAGTGGAACTACTCTGGTGGAACGCTACAACGTAAAATCCAGAAGCTGCAAAGGCTGTTTCATGTCCTGCGGTAAACTGCTGCAAATTCATGACGGCCCCTATAAAGGGCTAAGAATCGAAGGTCCCGAGTACGAAACCATCTATGCTTTTGGTGGTCTTTGCTGTATTACAACCCTGGAAGCAATAGCATATCTTAACGATCTTTGCGATCGGCTGGGAATGGATACTATAAGCGCAGGCAACTTGGCCGCACTAGCTATAGAAGCCTGTCGCCGAGACAGACTGGCTCTAAGCCTCGATTACGGTGACACCGAAGGAATAGCGAATCTACTAAGGTCAGCATCACTGCGCCAAGGTCCGGGAGCCGTAATTGCTGACGGGATCATAAGCGCAAGCCAAGCTTGGAGGCTCGAGGAACTCGCTATCCACGTGAAAGGCCTTGAGCCTGCCGGATATGATCCTCGTGTTCTCAAAGGCATGGCTCTCTCTTACGCGGTATCACCCCGCGGTGCCTGCCACCTACGAAGTACCTTCTACAAACTAGAGCTGAGCGGAATGGTACCGCCTGAGACAGTCGAGAACAAGGCTGCCAAAGTCATTGAGCTCGAGAATCGGCTAGCAATATTTGACACCTTAATACTCTGCCGCTTTTACCGTGATCTCGTTTCCTGGACTGATCTCGCCACCATTATTGAGGCGACTACAGGAATGCGCTTCAGCCAGGAAGAGCTTGCAGGCATAGCCCAAAAAACCATCGATCTGACCCGTATGTTCAACACAAGAGAAGGCTTGAAAAAGGAGCATGATATGATCCCTGACCGCCTCTTTGCGGAGCCACTAGGCCCTCACTCCCTGACGCGCGAAGAGTTTGCTAGAATGCTGGCTGAGTATTACGAATGCCGCGGGTGGAGCACTGATGGCATGGTCTTGCACCAGCAGGACTTGAGGAACTTACTCAAGTTCTAGAACCGACTATGATGGCGCACAAGGGAGAGTTGCGAATGGGGTGTAACCTCTTTCCCCCCTGGCTTAAAAAGAGGTGGCCGGCCTCAGAGGAGATGAGCGCCACCTGGGAAGTTTTGCGAAAACATCGGGTGGGTACAGTCTGCGAAGGCGCCCATTGCCCCAACCTGGGGGAATGCTTTGCCCGGCGCACCGCCACCTTCATGATTCTAGGCTCAATCTGTACCCGCAACTGCCGCTTCTGTGCCGTCCCCCATGGGCACCCAACTCCTCCTGATCCTGAGGAGCCTGCCCGAATAGCCCAAGCCGCCGCACAGTTAGGTCTTGCCCATGTGGTAGTGACTTCGGTAACTCGCGATGACCTACCCGATCAAGGAGCGGGGCAATTTGCCGCCACCGTCCAGGCTCTCAGGCAGATCATGCCCCAGGCTACCGTTGAAGTGCTAACCCCTGACTTCGGTGGCCGAGAGGAGTTGATCTCCTTGGTGGCTGGTGCCGGGCCCGACATTTACAATCACAACTTGGAGACGGTGCCCCGGCTTTATGCTCTGGTGCGTCCGGGGGCGGGTTACCGCCGCAGCTTGAACTTGCTGAGGCTGGTCAAGGCCAGCTACCCCCAGCTCCTTACCAAATCAGGATTAATGGTCGGCTTAGGCGAAGATCCAGAGGAAGTGTGGGCAGTAATACAGGACCTCCGCCTGGCAGGCTGCGATAGTTTGACCATCGGCCAGTACCTGCAACCCACTCCGGCACATCTTCCAGTAGCCGAATTCATAACGCCGGAACAGTTTCAGAAGTATCAGCGCTGGGGCCAGGAGGCTGGGTTCATGTACGTGGCCACCGGGCCGTTTGTCCGCAGCTCCTACCATGCTGATCAGGCGGCTGCACAGTGCCTGGGGCCAGGATTAGGCGTGCCAGCGGCGAAGGGCTAGGCCGCAAAACGCCAATGGCAAGTAGGTTCAAGGTTAGATACTGGGTAGAAGGTGAGTCAGCCAATGATGAATCAACCAACCTCTACCAGCCAGCCCAGGCTAGCTGCACCTCGACTTCTTCGGGTAGAAAAGCTGGGCCGCATCGGCTACCTAGAAGCCATGGCTTACCAGGAGAAGCTGGTGGCCCTAAGACGGCAGGGAGAGATTCCCGATACCCTGCTGCTCCTCGAACACCCGCCGGTTTTCACTATCGGCAGGGGCGGCGGCTGGGACAACATCCGCTGCGGAAAGGACATCTTAGCCCGGGAAGGCATCCAGATCTATGAAACCAGCCGCGGCGGTAACATTACCTACCACGGGCCCGGCCAGCTGGTGGGCTATCCCATTATCGACCTCAGTCAGCGAGGTAAGGATTTGCAGGGCTATTTGCGAAGCTTGGAAGAGATCCTGATCAGAACTCTTCAGCCTTACCTAAAACCCTTGGGCCTTGAGGCGCAGCGCCTTCCTGGCTATACCGGCGTTTGGGTGGGCAATGAAAAAATTGCTGCCATTGGGGTAGCAGTAAAGGGCTGGGTGACCATGCATGGGTTTGCCCTTAACGTTAATACCAACCTGGAACACTTCAAGCTGATCAACCCCTGCGGGCTAGACCGACCAGTTACCTCTCTTGCTTCACTGCTGCATAAGGGTATTCCTATGGACGGTCTTGCCAATCAATTGATAGCAAGCTTTGCTAGAGTGCTTAATTACTCTCTCACCGGTGTACCCGAGGCAAGACAGAGATCGAGCTCAAACCCGAATCAAAAAACGCACATCTTATGCGACATTTTTCGACCCTAGAGAGCCTTTCCGGGTACTTACGCTAAGTTTCCAGGCCGAAAATGTCGCATAAGGATATTTCTGTGAAGGGAGATCATCTTTAGAAGGGGCCTTCTTTCTTGGCCCCTTCTCTTGGTCGTATCCATGTTAAGCTCCTTACGGATACATCCCCCGAATCCGGTTGGCCTGGGCTACCCGGCCTACGGAGAGGACGTAGGCGGCGGTGCGGAGGTCGATCTTCTTCTCCCGGGCCACGGCATAGACCTCCTCGAAGGCGGAGACCATCACCTGGGAGAGCTTCTGGTTCACCTCCTCCTCGGTCCAGAAGAACTTCATGTTGTCCTGCACCCACTCGAAGTAGGA
>JACIYF010000082.1 GCA_014360065.1 Clostridia bacterium
AGGGAGGAGATGCTGCCGCCGCGGCCCCCCGGCCGCGGCACCAGCCGCTGCCTCTCCCCTCCAACCAATGGTCCTCATTGTTGGTAAGTTCGTCTCCCTTTTCAATACCTTTAGTGCCATAGGCTGTTTAAGCGACTGGCCGCAAGCAAGGCGTCCCGCCCTGATCTTGCCACGCCCTTGGGGCCGGTGGCCTTGGGGCTTACCGGCTAGGAGCAGGAGTGGCCGGGGCCGGCGGCGCCGGTGGGGGCGCAGGGGGAGTCGGCGCTATTCGCCGCCCGATCTCATCTAGCTCCTTGGCAAAGCTGGACAGCGGCGTTCCCGCCTTGATGCCCTCTGCCACCTTTTGAATGCGGCTCACCAGATCGGGGCTGCTGGTAACGTTTACCCCGGTCAGGCGCGGTTCGGCCCGGCGGATGCGGTTGGCTACGTCGCGCTTGACATTGGTGGCCTGGGTTCCGGTAACGTTAGGACTGAGGGTTAACCCCACTAGGGCGGTAGTTCCGGAGATTACCACCGTTGCTTGCTTTACCCCCGGCACCTTAGTTGCTTCGGTGGCCAAAGCGCTCACCAAGCGGTCCATTTCCGCTGGAGTCGTTGGCAAGGGCTTTTGGGCAGGGCCAGGAACCGTTTGTTTAGGTGTGGTTTCGGGAGCCGGGGGCGCAGTTTTGGGGGGCGGCGAAGGCCGACGGGCGGGAGCGCAACTCCCTAAGCTGGCCGCCAAACTCACTACCAAGGCGGCCGCTGCCAATTTGGTTGCCAACCTAGAGCTAAACACGTTTCCACCTCCGTAATTCTCTCCAGGGTGGTCGGAAAATCGAGCTTAGTATTCACGAAAGAGCCGAAATCAATACGTAAGAATCGGCATCCGGCCCGCCAAGGGTGACTATTGTCTCTATGGGGCACAAATGATAACATAACTACGTTATAATTAAGAATCGAGTAGGCATTGTCCGAGAATACCGCTTGGCGGTCGGATGATGAACAAGGAAGGAACGAGCTAACCGCCATGGCCCAGCGCCGCCTGCACTTAGAGACTCCACCCGGGACCAGGGACCTGCTATTTGATGAAGCCGAAATCAAGCGGGAGATCGAAAACCGCATGAGCGCGGCCTTTCGCCGTTGGGCTTACCGCGAGGTTTTGACTCCCACCTTGGAGTACTATGATACTCTCCTCCGAGGCGCAGCCCAGTCCAAGGATAAAGAGATCTATAAATTTGTGGACCGGGAAGGATATATACTGGCTCTGCGGCCAGAACTTACCACTCCCTTGGCCCGGGTGAGCCAGACCCGGCTGGCGGGCCAGGAAAGGCCGCTTCGGCTTTTTTATTTTGGCCCGGTTTTTCGCTATGCCCAGCCCCAGTCGGGCAGGCCGCGGGAGTTCTTTCAGACCGGGGCCGAGCTCATCGGCGGTGCCGGGGCGGCGGCTGATGCCGAGATCTTGGCCTTAGCCATAGAAATATTGGAAACGGCAGGGCTGCGTGACTTCCAGGTGGGCCTAGGGCAAGTGGAGGTAATGCGCAGCCTTTATGATAAGTTGCCCCTGGCAGCCGAGGAAAAAGAAGACTTGCTTGAGGCGTTGGGGCGAAAAGATCTGGTGGCAGTGGAGCAGATCATTGCCCAAAAAGGCCAGGGCCAAAGCCAAGCGCGGCTGTTGACGGCTTTGCTGGAGCTGCACGGGGGCAAGGAAACCTTGGAGCAGGCACGCAGTCTGGCCGAGGGAACCGAGGCTGTCCCGGCTTTGGAGAGCTTGGAGCTGGTTTGGGATCTGGTGCAGTCGTATGGAAAGTCTCCCCGCCTCTTCTTGGATCTGGGTATCTTGCGCGACTTTAATTATTACACGGGTCTGGTGTTTGAAGTCTACGTTCCCGGGCTGGGGATTCCTTTGGGAGGCGGGGGCCGCTATGACCACCTGCTGGCGCAGTTTGGTGAGCCCTGCCCGGCTACCGGCTTTGCCCTCAATCTGGACCTGATCATCCAGGCCTTGCTGCGCCAGGAAGAGGGTCGGGCTGGGGGGCGGGAAAGGGCAGGATTACCGGCTGAGGCCGGATCGCCCCAGTACCTGGTGGCCGGGAGCGATTGGAGCCAGGTGGTAGCCTACGCCCGGCGACTCCGGCAAAAGGGCTTCCGGGTAGAGGTGGACCTGGCCGGCCTGGGAAGCGAAGAAGCCCAGGAATACGCCCGGCGCCGGGGCATCGACCAGGTGATCTTCCTGGGCGACCGGACCGGGAGGTGAACCCTTTGTTGACGTTGGCTTTGCCGAAGGGGAAATTAGGCCAAGAGAGCTTGGCCTTGCTAGCCAAGATTGGCTGGCCGGGAGCAGGCATCGATCCCGATGCTCGGGCGCTGGTACACGAATTTCCTGAGGCTAACAAAAAATATATTTTTTGCCGCCCCACCGACGTACCTACCTTGGTGGAATACGGGGCGGCCGATGTTGGTATGGTGGGCAAGGATACCTTGCTGGAGGCTAGCGCCAACGTTTATGAATTGGTAGACCTGCAGTTTGGCTATTGTCGACTGGTGTTGGCAGTGCCGGCTGCTTTCCTGGGGCGCGAGGAGTTGGCTTGCCCGGAGCGAATAGATTTGCTTAGTTTTTGCCAGCGCTGGGGGCAGTTTCGGGTGGCTACCAAATTTCCCCGGCTGGCCCAGGCCTTTTTCCGGGAGCAGGGCATACCGGCGGAGGTTATTAAACTGCACGGCAACATTGAACTGGCGCCCCGGGTGGGCTTGGCTCAAGGCATCGTGGATTTAGTGGCCACCGGCAAGACCTTGCGCGACAATCACTTAGTTGCCATACGTACCATTCACGAATCTACGGCACGCCTAATTGTCAACCGGGTGAGCTACCGGCTCAAATACCACCAGGTGCAGGAGCTGGTGGAGGCTTTAAAGAAGGCTCTGGCGGCTGCCGGAGCCCGAGACGGAGCGCTAGGTGGCTCCGCGTAGGATTACAGAGCGGAGGACCAGCACCCCAGGTTGGAAGTAAGTGATCTTTTGAAGGAGTGAAGGAGGGCCGGGCCCAAAATGGCTGAACCGGCGAGCGGGCCGCGAGTGGCCGAGGTGCAAAGGGAGACCAAGGAGACCCAGGTGAGACTTCGCCTGAGCCTGGACGGGGACGGAACCTTTCGGGGAAGCACCGGGGTGGGCTTTATGGATCACATGCTGGAGCTGTTTTGTGCCCACGCTTGGGTGGACCTGGAAATAGAAATGAGCGGAGATCTCCAGGTGGATGCTCATCATAGCCTGGAGGACTTGGGGATTTGCCTCGGCCAAGCTTTGAGGAAGGCTTGGGGGGACAAGCGGGGCCTAGCCAGATATGGCTGGTGCCTTTTGCCCATGGATGAAGCCCTGATCCTCCTGGCTTTGGACCTTTCTTCCCGCCCCTACTTGAGTTTTGAGGTTAGCTTGGGGGCGGGGCGGATCGGCGACCTGGATGCCGAACTTATCGAGGAATTCCTGCGGGCCCTGACCAACCAAGGCGGGATAACCTTGCATGTCCGCCAACTGGCGGGAAAGAATTCGCACCATATAGCGGAAGCTATATTTAAGGGGTTGGGTCGGTGCTTGCGCCAGGCGGTGGCCCTAGAGGTGGGGCCGGGAGCGGACCGCATCCCCTCGACCAAGGGAGTGCTCTAGGCGGCCTGCCCTGCATTGGCCTGGTTGGATAAGGATGGTTTGGCGGAGGAGCAGGTGGACGAGGAACTATGGAGATGGAAGTGGGAGCGGCTGACGGGGCTGGGGAAACTTTAACTGGCCAACCTAGGTTGGTCATAGTTGATTATGGCATGGGCAATCTCCGCAGCGCCCAGAAAGGCTTAGAGCGGGCCGGGTGGCGGGCGCAGATCACTGCCTCAGCTAAGGAAATTGCCAAGGCCCAAGGCATAATCCTGCCGGGAGTAGGGGCCTTTCCCGACGCTATGGAAAGCCTGGCCCGACTGGGGTTGGTGGAAACCATCCGGGAGGCGGCTGCTTCCGGGGTGCCGGTGTTGGGCATCTGCCTGGGCATGCAGCTATTGCTTTCAGGCAGCGAGGAGGGCGGATGGCACGCCGGGCTTGATCTTATTCCCGGCGCGGTCAAGAAATTGCCAAGGGGGGTAAAGATACCCCACATGGGCTGGAACACAGTGGAGCCTACCGCGGCCGCGGGAGAGTTGTTCTCGGCTACCAATTGTGAGGCCCGTTTTTATTTTGTCCACTCTTATTATGCGGTGCCGGAGGATGAGGCGACCGTGGCTGGTTGGACCGAATACGGAGTAAGGTTTGCTTCGGTGGTTAGGCGGGGCCGGGTTTTTGGATTCCAATTTCACCCGGAAAAGAGCAGCACCGAGGGGCTAAAATTGCTCAAACAATTCGGGGAGTTGGTCTTTAATGTTGGTGATTCCCGCAGTTGATCTCAGGGGCGGCAAGTGCGTCCGCCTCTACCAGGGCTCTCCCGACCAGGAGATGGTATTTTCGGAAGACCCGGTGGAGGTGGCAGCGGTTTGGCGGGACAAGGGAGCCCAGTTTTTACACGTGGTGGATTTAGATGGGGCCTTCGTCGGCAACCCCCAGAATACCGACATTGTGGAGCGAATCATCGCTGAGGTGCAAATACCGGTGCAAGTCGGCGGCGGCATCCGCAGCGTGGAAGCAGCCCAGCGCATACTGGACCTGGGGGCGGCCCGGGTGATCCTGGGAACGGTAGCCATAACCGAGCCGTCGGTCATCGAGGAATGCGTGGGTCGCTTTGGAGACAAGGTGGTGGTCGGCATCGACGTCCGCCGGGGCAAGGTGGCAGTGGAGGGATGGGGGACTACGGTGGAAAAGACCGCGGCCGATTTGGCCCGGGAAGTAAAATCCCTGGGGGTGGGCCGGGTGGTATTTACCGATACCCGCCGCGATGGTACCCTCAGGGGCCCCAATTTGGAAGCTTTGCGCCAGCTGGCCGAGGCTAGCGGTTTGAGGCTAATCTTGGCTGGAGGCGTAGCCACGGTGGAGGATATACGCCGAGCCAAGCAACTGGAGCCTCTGGGATTGGAGGCGGTAATCCTAGGCCGGGCCCTTTACGATGGTTCAATAACCTTGGCGGAGGCGCTGGCGGCAGCTGCCGATCCCGGAAGGTAGCGCGGCGCTTCGGCGAGGAGGTAGTTAAGCATGTTGGCCAAACGGATTATCCCTTGTCTGGATGTCAAAGAGGGGCGGGTAGTCAAAGGAACTAATTTTATCAACCTTAGGGATGCGGGGGACCCGGTAGAACTGGCCGCCTTCTACGATCGAGAAGGCGCTGATGAGCTGGTGTTTCTGGATATCACTGCTTCGGCTGAGGGCCGAGGTATCATGGAGGATGTCATGCGTCGAACCGCCGAGGTGGCATTTATCCCCTTCACGGTAGGTGGGGGTCTACGGAGCCTCGAGGACATCCGCGCCATGCTCAAGGCGGGAGCCGACAAAGTATCCCTGAATACGGCAGCGGTGCAAAATCCGGACCTGGTGCGGGATGCCGCTTTGCGCTTCGGCAGCCAATGTGTGGTGGTAGCCATCGACGCGCGCCGAGTAGGCCAGGGGCGCTGGGAGGTATATACCCACGGGGGGCGGAAGCCCACCGGGCGGGATGCCATCCAGTGGGCTAAGCAAGTGGAAAGCTTAGGGGCGGGGGAAATCCTCCTCACCAGCATGGACCGGGATGGCACCAAGGATGGCTACGACCTGGAGTTGACCCGGGCGGTGGCGGAGGCGGTGAATATACCGGTGATTGCCTCGGGCGGGGCCGGTACCCTGGAGCACCTGTACCAAGGACTTACTGAGGGCAAGGCTGATGCAGTTTTAGCGGCATCCATTTTTCATTATGGCGAATATACCATCCGCCAGGCCAAGGAGTATCTGGCCCAGCGGGGCGTGGAGGTTCGGCTGTAGCCTTGGATCGTAGACATGTTGCGGGCCGAGCCGCTGTGCCCCATGCGGCCGGCCGCACAACCAGGCACGAAAAAAGCACGTAGGGGAGGCTGGGGTGCTAGTCCGGGAGCGATCCAGCACTCAATCAGCAGCAACTAGGACTTAGTAAGGGGTCTTAGCACCTGACTGGGCGATGCTTGGTAGACGGATAGGTGAATTGAGGGCTGGGCGCGCACGATTACGGAGCGGAGGAACAGCGCCGCAGCTGGAAATATATGTTTTGTCGGAGGAGGAGGAACTTTGGGGTGGCTTTAAAGAAGCTGGCCAGCGTCGATGACGTCAACTTTGGCTTGACCGTTGACGATCAAAAGCTGGTTCCCGTGGTGGTCCAGGACGCCAAAAGCGGGGAAGTTTTGATGCTGGCTTATATGAATCGGGAATCCTTGGAAAAATCGCTAGTTAGCGGCGAAACTTGGTTTTATAGCCGTAGCCGCCGCGGGCTTTGGCATAAAGGCGAAACCTCAGGGCATACTCAAGCCATCAAGGCCCTTTATTACGATTGCGATGCCGACGCCCTTTTGGCCTTGGTGGAACCCCGGGGGCCGGCTTGCCACGAGGGAGATTGGTCCTGCTTTCATCATCCCCTGGCGACAGCCGCTCCAGGTGACAGTGACGGCACTAAAGACGCTACTAGTCTGGTAGCTCTGGGTCGGGGGGAAAGTAACGCCGAGGGCGGTGGCTCTGCCGGAGCGGCCTTGAGCCCTGGGGCTGGCCAGCTGGCTTCCATGTTTGACCTTCTCCTGAAAGTAATCGCCCAGCGCCAAAAAGAACGGCCGGAGGGGTCCTACACCGCCTACCTCTTCAATTCCGGCCAGGACAAGATCCTGAAAAAGGTGGGCGAGGAGACCAGCGAAGTCATCATCGCCTCTAAAAACCAGAGCCATGATGAGATTGTCTATGAAGTGAGCGACCTCCTCTATCACCTCTTGGTGCTTCTTACCTATCACCAGATTCCTCTCGAGCATATTGCTGAGGAATTGCGCCGCCGGCATCGGTAAAAACCAGCCGTCCTGGCAGGTAACTGGCCTGCCGGTGTCGAAATTAAAACTGGCGAGGGAGACAGAGGTGGACCGACCCAACTTGGACTCCAGGTGACTTTGCAGGTCGCGGAGCGTGGGAGCCACGGTTGGGGATGGAATGAAAGACTTTTGGGGAGGGCGCCATGGCGGTCGATTGGACCTTGCTGGTGGAGAAATTGGGCCGGGGTCCGGTTACCATTAAGCCGGAGCTGTGCCTTCGATCCCGGCACCGGCAGGCCCAATGCGCTAGTTGCGCCTCATCTTGCCCCCAGGCGGCTCTTTGCTTTCCTGGTGGCGAGACCGAGCCCGATCGCCCCGGCCGGCTGCACCCGCCCGAGGTTGATCCCAGGCGCTGCCTGGCGTGTGGTACCTGCGCTTCCATCTGCCCCACCGGGGCTTTAGAACTCCAAGGTTATGGATGGTCCGATGTTTATAGTGCCATCAAGAGCTTCGTCACCCAATACCAACGGCTGGCGGTGGCTTGCCAGGGGGCAGTGAAGGCTGCCGGCAGTCGAGTGTCTTATCCTAGTCGGCGGAGGGAAAAGATAGAGAATCTTCCCGGCTTGCCTGAGGTTTTGATCATTCCCTGCCTTACTTTGATGACCACTTCCTTTTTGGCTTATGCTTGGCGTTTGGGGGCAAAGGAGCTGGAGATTTATGGCGGCGATTGCGGCGGGTGCCCCATTTCCGGCGGGCGGGATCTGGCATCCATTCTAAAGGAACGATACCGCCAGCTTTCCCGCCTTCTTTCCTACTGGGGTGAGAGCCTGCCGGCGCGCTGGGCTGCTCCAGACGAGCTGATAGCCCCCATTCAGTCCCAGGTTGGGGCCAGGGGCTTGAAGCAAGAAGAAAAACCGGCTCGGGTGGGGGAGATGTCCCGGCGGGATTTCTTTAGGCTCTTTAGCCGGCAGGCGGTTACTACAGCCCTGGAGGCGGTATTGCCGGAAGAAACCACCGACCCGGTATTTAGGGATCCTGAAGTGCCGCTGCCGCGCCAGGTGGCCCTTTGGGGGTTGGGGGCTCTGGACCCGAACCGGGTAAACTTGAGGCAGGCGGCCGGGTTTCATGGCGCTGATAACGCGGAGGAGGGCGAGAAAGCTTTAGGCATAGATCAGGCCGACGTGGCGCTGGCGGCTGTGGCCGCCAGCGCCAACCTGGAAGTAAGCCCTGCTTGTACGGGTTGTTCCATTTGCGTCCGGGTTTGCCCCACCGGGGCCCTGCGCCTGTATGCGGAGCCAGGCGCATCCCGGGCCGTAGCTACCGAAGCTATGGTTGAGAGCGCGGAGATGATTAGCCAGGCGGGGATTAACCCGGTTGCTCCTGGCAGCCCGGCGCGGGATGCCGGGCTGGAGGTCCGGTTTAAACCCGCCTACTGCATCGATTGTGGCCTCTGCCGAGCGGTATGCTTCACCGGCGCCCTCAGTCGCGTGGGTCCAGCCCGGCTGGTGGAATTCTTGAGCGGGGAGGAAAAAGTCTTGTTCAAAGGATTTCGTCGGCAATGCGCCCTGTGCGGCCGGGATTTCGTCGGCCGAGCCGAAGATAGTTATTGTCCCAGCTGCAGATCCTTATGGCCGGAAGGCCAGTAAAATCGCATAAGGCCCAGCCAAGAAGGAAAGGTGTGGCGACTGCCATGGCGGGTTCGACTAGCCGGAGAAGGACGTCTAGCCAAAGGCCAAGCCCAACTTTGGGAAGCGCTTGCCCCAAAGCCAATGGCAGGACGGTTTGTCCGGTCAGCCCGGAACGCTGTCCTTGCCCGGGCAAGAAGTTGCGGATCGATGCTACTCAGGCCTTGGAAAGGGAATGCAAACGCTGGGGCGCCGAGCTCCACGACGGGCCCGCCCAATCCCTTGGGAACCTCATCCTAAAAATTGATGGACTACGGCGCTCGCGCCGGGATAGCGATCCAGAGCTGGCTAGGGCGCTGGATGACATCTACCAGGAGCTCGCAGGCTGCCATGCCAGCGTTCGCCGGATGATCGAAGAGGCCCGAGCTCCTTTTGCCGGCGGCGGGTTGCTTTCTGCCATCCGCGCTTACACCGAAAAGCTGGCGGCGGAAACCGGGCTGACTATTCGCCTTGACTTGCCCGATGCCCTAGAAGGGATCCATGCCAGCGTTCAGATAATGCTGTTTCGGGTGGTCCAGGAGGCGCTCCTAAACGTCAAGAAACATGCTCGGGCTACCCAGGTAGCGGTGCGGGTAGATTCGGGGTGCGGCCATTTGGCTATCTCGATTGAGGATGATGGCGTGGGTTTTGATCCTGATCTCCTGGAGCCAAGAATGGGCTCGGGAGGTAAGCAGGTGGGCATCGCCGCCATGAGGGAGAGGGCGGAAATTCTGGGCGGTTTCTTGGAGATTACCTCTCGGCCGGGACAGGGGACGCGGGTACGAGTAGTGGTGCCCAGAGTAGGAACCATGGGGAGCGGGGTTATATGGCTGGAATCCGAGTCGCGCTAGCGGACGATCACCCTATTTACCGCCAGGGTCTGTATGCGGCCCTGGAGACTATTCCAGGGGTGGAGGCGGTAGGGGAAGCCAGCAGCTGCCGGGAGCTGGCCAGCTTGGTGGCCAAAACCTTTCCCGATGTGGTGCTCCTGGACGTGCGCATGGGTGAAGACAATGGTTTAGCGGCGGTGGAGAAAATCCGGGAAACCAGCCCCCGCACTCGGGTTATTGCTATCACCGCCTATGATGATGAGGAGATCCTAACCGCAGCGGTACAGGCGGGGGTGGACGGTTTCCTGGTCAAGGATGCCGGGCTAGATGACCTGGCGGCTGCTATAAGGGCAGTATCGAGCGGCAAGGGTTTCATCAGCCCCAGCGCTACCAAGCAGTTCCTGCAGCTAGCTGCTAAGCTTATCAATCAGGCCAGGGGCCCTCAAGCTGCTACCAGCATAGAATGCCTTACTCCTCGCGAAAAAGAAGTCCTGGCCTTGGCCCGGGAGGGGCTGACCAATCGCCAAATTGCCGACCGGCTTCTCATCTCCGAAAACACAGTTCATAATCACCTGATCAACATCTATCGCAAGCTAGGCCTCACCCGCAGGCGCCAGCTCTTAACCTCAAACCAGTAAGAACTATTCACTCTCTTATCAGCTTAGCTAGTCTTCCTGACTAGATTCTGGCTAGACCATTTAGCCTAGGCTGAACTTCACGCAATTGAACTGTTCAGTTCATTGTTCTTACTTTCACATGATCGTAAAATTGAACTTGCAATAACAGAAAATTAATGCAGGAGGGAAGAGCTTTGCCCCGTTATGGCATGGTCATCGACCTCAACAAGTGTGGGGGCTGCTATGCTTGCAGCGTCATCTGCAAAGTGGAAAACGGGACTCGCCCCCGGGTTTCCTGGAACCGGGTGGATACGGTGGAGTGGGGTGAATACCCCCAAGCCCGCCTGGCCTTTATTCCCACCCAGTGCATGCATTGTCAAGATCCTCCCTGCGTGCGGGTCTGCCCGACTGGCGCCAGCACCAAGCATGCCAACGGCATTGTAACCGTCGATTATGAGCGGTGCATTGGCTGTCGCTACTGCCAGGCGGCATGTCCTTATGGAGCTCGCCAGTTCAATGGCAAGGACGAGACTGCTTTCCCAGGTCACCTGGCTCCTTACGAAGAACAGGGGTATGCCAAGCACCGGCTAGGGACAGTGGAAAAATGCACCTTCTGCCTGCACCGGGTGGAGGCAGGCCAGGTTCCGGCCTGTGTGGCCATCTGTACCGGTAAGGCCAGGGTTTTTGGCGATCTTGACGATCCAGCCAGTGACATCAAGAAGTACATCCAGTCCCATAAGGCGGTGGCCATAAATGGAACCTCATTCTATTATGTGCCGCCCCAGGATATGGATGCCAAGTTCTTGCCGGCCCAAGCCCGCACACCCAGCGCTGTTTCTTGGTGGATGAACATCGTTCGTCCCGGAGGCAAAGTAGTCATGGGCGCGGCGGCGGCGGCAGTGGTGGCTAGCCTCATCATTGGCGCTGCCAACCGGGGAGGAGGCGAACATCATGACCAACCGCAAGGATAGGGTGGAACGGTTTAACTTGGCAGAAAGGCTGGGGCACTGGTCCCACGCCATCAGCTTTGTCCTGCTTTTGCTTACTGGTTCTGGTCTGGCTTTCTATAGCTTCGCGCAGGTGCTCGGCCCCGAGGGTTTAGGTATCTTCCGCCGCAT
>JACIYF010000083.1 GCA_014360065.1 Clostridia bacterium
AAAAGTAGGCGAAGAGGAGTTGCTCAAGGCCGTAAAGGCAATCTGGGATCTTAGGCCAGCAGCGATAATTCGCGACCTTGGCTTGCGGCGCCCCATTTATAGGCAAGTGGCCTGCTATGGCCATTTTGGTCGCCCTGAATTGAACTTGCCATGGGAGAGGACCGACCGGGTGGAAGCGTTACGTTCTGAGCTAGGAGCCTAGGTAATCTTGTGAGCGCCATTTAGGTACGCTAGCCCTGCCGCCCTTGTAGAGGGCAGTTGGACCGGCGCCCATGCACGAAGCAGGCACCAACTGACGCAGAGAGGAGCGAGTTCGTGAGCACCAGGATCCTTGACGAGATCATCTCTAGCGTTGAAGGGGACGCAGCGGTCAGAGATGTCCGTGTCGGACCCTTTTGGACCGCCGTTTGGAGCAAGGGTTGCGGGCTTGCGTCTACCACGTTTGTCCACGAGCGCGATCGGGATTTCCCCATCAAAGACGCAGGGCTTCTCACTGAGAAAAGCGCCCGTGAACTCTGTGCGTATTGCCAGTCGTCAAGTATGCTCGAGGTTACCATCGGCGTCGCAGCCCTGAACTCGATACTGGACGTCGATCCTGCGAAGCTGACCGAGATCAATGCTGCCAGGGTTCTTTTCGAGAAGGGGGCCGGGAAACGGGTGGCTATCGTTGGGCATTTCCCGTTTGTGCCCAAGCTGCGTGAGGTGGCCGGAGAGCTTTGGGTCATCGAACGACGGCCCCAAAGTGGAGACCTCCCTGAAGGCGAGGCAGAGCGGGTGATACCGCAGGCCGACATCGTAGCGATTACCGGCACTGCCTTAATCAACGGCACTATGGACAGGTTACTGGAGCTTTGCTCGAAGGATAGCATAGTCATGGTACTGGGCCCGACGACTCCGCTTTCGCAGGTCTGGTTCGATCATGGTGTGAACCTTGTTTCGGGAACCATCGTAGTCCATCCAGAGGCCGTTCTGCGCTTTGTCTCTCAGGGAGTGGTTTTCCGACAGTTGCACGGGCGCGGAGTAAAGCTCGTAACCATGCTCAGGAAGTAGAAAGGTCGATGGCCATTTGGAGGAAAACTCGTCCAGCTTGGAATAGACCTCCCGCCTTCGGAAGAAGAGACAAGCAACTGTGAGGAGCTGATGGAAGTGGCTGCAAAGGCTGCTGAGGTGAGGGTCACCGTCCTGGTTGACAACTTGGTGAGGAAGAGAGGGCTGTGGGGAGAGCACGGGCTTTCCCTGCTCGTTGAGACCAAAGGGCGAAAAATACTTTTTGATACGGGACAATCCGGAGAGGTCCTCATCCATAACTCAAGGGAGCTTGGACTGGATCTCAAAGATGTGGATGCGGTTGTGTTAAGCCATGGCCACTACGACCACACGGGTGGCCTGGCTTCCTTCCTGAAGAAAAAAAGAGACCCAGACCTGTATGCCCATCCTGAAGCGTTTGAGAGAAAGTACGTCAAGACTGACGAGAATGAGCTCAGGGAAGCCGGATGCCCGCTGACGAAGGAGAAGCTGCTCGCCTCAGGAGTTAGGTTCCATCTCGGAAGGAAGCCTACCTGGCTGTGTGAGAATACGCTTCTCTCAGGGGAAGTAGCAGGTACCACTGACTTTGAGGACGTACCCCGTGAATTCCTGGTACAACGGGGCCAAGAGCTGGTGACGGATTTGCTTCTGGATGACCAGTCCATGAGCATCAGAACCTCTAAGGGTCTCGTTGTCATCTTGGGCTGCAGCCACGTAGGTGTGATCAACATTATAAAACACATGCAAAAGCTGACCGCAACGGAAGCAGTACATGCCGTAATTGGCGGCATGCACCTCGAGAAAGCTAGCATGAGCCGGATTCAGCTTACCATTCAAGCCTTAATTGAGCTTGGGGTAGAGAAGGTGATCCCGCTTCATTGTACGGGGTTTACAGCCTGCGTAGAAATGGCTCGCTTACTAGGGGAAAGGTTTACATTGGGAAGTGTTGGCATCGCACTTCGATTCTGAAGGCCTAATGCTCGTTTATACCTTCTCTAGGTGGGGGCCAATACCACTTTTTTGGGCCGAGAGCAGGAATCGTCCGCAGAAAGGCGAAATAGCACTAGCGAGAAATAAGTCTAGGAACTGGATAAGTCGGATGGCTGGAGCCACCCGCCGGTGAGTCGTACCTTAGTCCCGCATTTTAGATGCATAACCCTTAAGTCTAAAACAGGCTAGTTGGACAACCTAAATATTCTTGTCGGAACCCAGCACCATGAAGGTGCGTGGCCTGTCGGGAGGCAGGACGGGCAGCGACGTGGTGCTTTTTGTTGGTAGTTGGTGGCCACGGAGGCCTCATGGCCGGCCGAAGCCGGGCAGAGCCTCTGTGGCCATTTTGGTTTTATAAGAGAACTGGCTTCGCAGTCCACCCCCTTAACCTCGCTTGCCGGAGGCAGGAAGATGGGTCGGACAAATGGACCCGTTCTAAGGGGGTGGGGAAGGGCTCTTGCCGGCCGGCCGTTTGGGGTGAGGAGTTTTCGACGGGCAAAGGTCAGCCAAGGCGAGGGGGGTGGTTTTTTGAAGCTGATACCTATCGGAGAGGTCCGAATCCCTTACAGGATACCTGAAGACGCGCCGCACCAGGGGCGCTTTTCCCACGAAATGGTGAAGCTGGAGATTTACCCCCAGTTTATGGAAGGTCTAAAAGATGTGGAACAAGCAACCCATTTGATCGTTCTTTACTGGTGCCACCTGGCGAGCCGAGACACGCTGCAGACGAAAACGCCCTTCGGCCCGGAAATACGCGGCGTTTTTGCCTGCCGTTCGCCTTCCCGACCTAACCCCATTGCGCTCTGCGTGGCGGAGCTGCTAAGGGTGGAGGAAAACCGCCTGGTGGTGCGCGGAGTGGACGCGGTGGACGGGAGCCCACTTATAGACGTAAAGCCTTATTCTTCTGATTTGGATAGTGTTCCCGGGGCACGCATCGGCTGGTTCAAAAAATAGGCCTGAGGAGGTTGGTTATGGTGCCTAAAATGCTTGTCGTCGGTCGGGGTGGCAGCGGGAAGAGCACATTGGTGGTCCTGCTAGCGCGGCGGCTGGGAGAAAAGGGAAAAGTCCTCGTGGTGGATGCGGACGAGTCCAACCTCGGGCTGGGTGCAATGCTGGGAGTCGAACCGCCCAGGAAGACCCTGATAGACTACCTGGGGGGTAAGCCGGCGGTAAGGGAGAAGTTGATGGCCATGCTCAAAGGTGAAGGAAGCGAGAGGGTAGAGCTGTTTACAGAAAGACTGACTCTGGATGGCTTGCCTTCGGAATGCGTGCGCTGGGACGGATCTATAGCCTTTATGCAGGTGGGAAAGATCGAGCACAGCATGGAGGGATGTGCCTGCCCGATGGGGGCGGTGGCGCGGGCCTTTTTAAACCATCTGGCTGTGGAGGACGGCGAATGGGTCCTGGTTGACACCGAGGCGGGGGTGGAGCACTTCGGACGGGGAGTCCTGGAAGGCGTGGATGCCGTGCTGATGGTGGTGGATCCTTCCCACGATGCAGTTGTCCTGGCCGAGAAGGCTGCAAGACTGGCCCGGGAAGCGAAAAAGGACTTCGGAGTGGCACTGAATAAGGTGGATGAGAAAACAGAGCCTGTTTTAAAAGAAATGCTGGCTGCGAAGGGCATCGAGATCAAGGGCGTTTTACCTTATTCCCCGGCTATAGCCCAGGCAAGTCTGCTGGGGGGTCCCCTGGAAGGAGGCGCCATGCGGGAAGAGGTGGACAGGCTGGTGAGCGGGATTGGAGGGATGCTGGAGGGAAACTAGCCATCCTGTCAGCGTAATGTCAAGAAATTTAATGTCACTAAGACTGGAACAGAAAAGGCGAGGAGGTGAGAAATAATGATTTTAGAGCCGCGCAAGAGGGAACAGGTGATGCCGCTGCCGGTAGTGCTGATTTCTACAGTGGGAAAAGATGGGGTGCGTAATATTGCTCCCTGGTCCAATATAACCCCGATTTTAAGGCCCTTTGATGACATAATTCTGGCTTCCTGGATTAAGCGGGATACTTTAAATAATATCCGGGAAACAGGGGAATTTGTGGTTAATGTGCCGCCTGCCGATCTGATTGAGGCAGTAATGATTTGTTCCAAAAATTACCCGCCCGAAGTGGACGAGTTTAAAGAGTCTGGTTTAAAACCTCGCCCTTCTCAAAAAGTTAGAGCGCCCGGGATTGAAGGTTGCCTGGCGTGGGTGGAATGTACGCTGGTGGAAGAGATTAGCAGGAAAAACTATTCTCTGGTCATTGGTAAGGTAGTACACCTGGAGGCAGATGACCGCTTCTTCAATGAAGCTGGAGAAATGGACTACGAGCGGGCCAAACCGCTATCCGTAATGCTAGGCGACCGCGGGATGTGGTTTACCCGGCCGGTTTTTGCGGGCAGGTATGCCGGTTACGCAGAAATGTTCCTGAGTAAAAAGGATGAAGCCCCTGCTTTTACTGGCGAAAACGGGTAGGAGTTGTACTGCCCGTCGGGATATGAGGCGGTGCTTCCGGGGAGGAGACACCCCGGAGGAACAGTCAGGTGCCGGCGAGATTTTTACATGAGTACATTTCAAAAAACGGGAGGAGAAAGGAATGCGGACAAAAACGTTGAAAGCAGGTATCCTGCTTATTGCTTCGCTGCTTGTTCTCTTTATGTTAATTATGTTAAGCGGGTGCGGCTCTAAACCGTCCGGTCAGAGTGCGGGAGCGCCGCAAAAAACCGTTGTCACCGACCTGGCCGGCCGGCAGGTGGAGGTACCCGTTCCGGCAAATAAGGTAGTGGCCATTGGCCCCGGTGCCCTGCGGCTGGTTTGCTACGTCAACGGCGCGGCCAAGGTGGTGGGAGTAGAAGAGCTGGAAAAAAAGCAGCCTACCGGCCGGCCATACATTCTGGCCCACCCTGAGCTAAAGGATTTGCCTACCATTGGCCAGGGAGGACCAGATTCCACACCTGACGCCGAGAAGCTTGTCAGCGTGAAACCCGATGTGATTTTCGTCGCCTACCTCGCGGACAAGGCGCAGGCCGATGAGTTGCAGGCTAAGACGAACATCCCAGTGGTGGTACTTAGCTACGGCCGGCTGGCCACCTTTGATGAGGATGTCTACAAGTCTCTGCTGTTGATTGGCAAAATCATCGGCAATGAAGAAAGGGCCCGGGAAGTAGTTGCTTATCTGCAAAAATGCCAGCAGGACTTGCAGGAGAGAACGAAGGACATTCCTGAGGATAAGAAACCCAAGGTTTACGTGGGCGCTTTGGGCATGAAGGGCGTGCACGGCATCGAAAGCACCCAGGCCAAATACCCGCCCTTTGTAGCGATCAATGCCCGCAACGTGGTGGACGAGACGGGCAGAACCGGAAGCGTCATGATCGACAAGGAGAAACTTTTAAGCTGGGACCCTGACATCATCTTCCTCGACCAAGGGGGCCTGGCTCTGGTTCGGGAGGACTATAAGAAAAACCCGCAGTTTTACCAATCCTTGCGGGCGGTCAGGGAAGGGCGGGTGTACGGCCAGATTCCCTACAATTACTATACCACCAACATCGATACCGCCATTGCCGATACCTACTATGCTGGCAAAGTGATTTTTCCCGAACAATTTAAAGATATTGACCCAACCCAAAAAGCCGATGAGATTTACCAGTTCCTTTTGGGCAAACCTCTGTATCAACAAATGGCCAAGGATTTCGGCGGATTTAGAAAGATCGAGCTGGCTAACTCCTAACTGATGAGGAGCAGGGAAAGATGCGACAGCTGGCAGCGGAAAACTGCCCCCATAGTTACTTAAAATATACTCAAAGAAAAGTCCTCACTATTAGCTTGCTAGCCCTTCTCACCGTAGCTTTGGGCATTTACGCCATTAACGCTGGGGCGGCGGATCTTTCGCCAACCCAGGTGCTGCTGACGTTGCTGGGCAAAGGAGAAGAACGGCTAAGCATCATTGTGTGGAACATCCGGTTACCCCGGGTGCTGGCGGCCATCACGGCCGGGGTGGGCCTCTCCGTCGCCGGTTGCGTGATGCAGAACATCCTGCGCAACCCCCTGGCGTCGCCTTTCACTTTGGGCGTTTCCCAGGGTGCAGCCTTTGGCGCGGCCGTGGCCATCCTGGCCCTGGGGGCGGGAAGCACCCACAGCACCAGCACCGACGCCGTCATCATCAACAACCCCTACCTGGTGACCGTTTTCGCCTTTGCCGGGGCAATGGCAACAACTCTGATAGTGCTCTTCCTTGCCCAGGTCCGGGGGGTCACTCCCGAAGCCATGGTGCTGGCGGGGGTGGCCCTGGGCTCCCTCTTTTCCGCCGCCACCATAATCCTACAGTTTTTTGCTAGCGACGTTCAGGTGGCTTCAATTGTTTTCTGGACCTTCGGCGACGTCGGCCGGGCTTCCTGGCGGGAGCTAGAAATCATGGCTGCGGTAACCGGCGCCTCCCTCCTCTATTTTCTGGCCAACCGATGGAATTACAACGCTCTGGACGGCGGCGAGGAGACGGCCAAGGGGCTCGGGGTTGACGTCGAGAGGCTCAGGTTGACGACGATGTTCCTGGCCTCGCTCGTCACGGCGGTGGCCGTTTCTTTTCTGGGCATCATTGGGTTTATCGGCTTGGTCGGCCCGCAGCTGATGCGCAGGGTGCTCGGCGGCGACCACCGTTTTTTGCTCCCGGCTGCCAGTGTTGCGGGAGGGCTTTTGCTCCTTGCTTCTGATACTCTGGCCAGGACCATCATCTCCCCGGTGGTTTTGCCGGTGGGGGCGATCACTTCCTTTATGGGCGCTCCTTTGTTTCTCTATCTTCTGTCCAGGGGGTATGGCAAGAAATGATTCTGGCTGTAGACGGCGTGGAATTCAGTTACAGCAGCCGGCCCGTGTTGCGGAATATCAAATTTGAGGTTGAGAGAGGGGAATTTTTTGCCATCCTTGGTAACAACGGGGCCGGAAAGTCCACCCTTTTAAAGTGTCTGAACCGGGTTTTAAAGCCGCAGCGGGGGACCATTCTCCTTGAAAAAAGTGACCTCTTTTCCCTCAGCCGGCGGGAAGTAGCCCGCCACCTGGGATACGTGGCCCAAAGATACGAAAGCACCCGGTTTACAGTTTTTGATGCCGTGCTCTTAGGCAGAAAACCCCATATCAAGTGGGGTACTACCGCCAGGGACCTGGAAGTCGTCCGGAAGGTTCTGGCGATCTTGGGCCTGGAGGAGTTTTCTTTGCGCTACCTGGACGAATTGAGTGGAGGAGAACTGCAAAAGGTGATTGTTGCCCGGGCCTTGGCCCAGGAACCGCGGGTTCTCTTGCTGGACGAACCTACCAGCAACCTGGATTTGAGAAACCAGCTTGAGGTTTTGCAAACGGTGAAAAGAGCGGTCAGGGAACAGAACCTGGCGGCAGTGGTGGTCATGCACGACCTTAATCTGGCCTTGCGGTTTGCAGATAAATTTTTGCTTCTTAAGAACAGGACTATTTTTGCCTGTGGGGGGATGGAAATCATAACGCCAGAAAACATCGCCAGCGTCTACGGTGTCCCCGTAGCCGTGGAAAGGCTGGCCAACATTCCCGTAATCGTGCCGCTGTAACAACCGCTAGCAACAGGATATTCGCTCCCATGGTTCCTTATTCACCCAGGTGGCTTGCGACCAAACTCCTGGAGGATGACGTATGCCTTTTGGAGGACCAAGGGAATCCTCATCCACATGTGGGAGCGGGATAGCGCTTTTGTCCGTAAGGCTGGCAGCGTCATCCTCGGAGTGGTCTTGCTGGTATGGGTTCCGCCCTCGCTAAGCAAGTCGGCACCAAGCAGTCGGCCATAGCCCGCCTCGAAAGCGGAAGCTACAATCCCAGCCTGGGGGCTTCCGGCCAGGGTAGCCGAGGCCCTGGATGCCGAGCTTCACATTTCTTTGGAGCCCAGGGGCTAGGTTGGGCTCCTATCCTGCCGGCGCTCCCTCTCGATAGCTTCAGCCACCCAGGACCGGATGAGCGTCTGGTAAGGAATGTCTTTCTTCCTGGCGATCTCTTTGACAGCTTGAATCTGGGTTGGGCGCAGGCGCAGGGTGACCCTTTTCAGGGCACGGGCCCTGACTTTCGCCTCAAGCCCGGAGTCAAGCTCGACATCAACCGGCTCAAGCGCATCCCAGTGATCGGCCAGGCTGTGCGTGTCCCAGTAATTGGCTTCCTCCCGCTCGGTTTTGAACTCAGGGATTTTTTTTGCCACTGCTAACCCCTCCTCTCACGGCGGTATGTGCGCCTCTCTTTGTCGTCCATATCCCTGGCAGTGACGACACGGGCGATCCCCCCAGGCTTAATTGCGAAGATGACAGCCAGGTACCTGCCTTCATCCGTCTGGCCCAGGGCGTGGTATGTTCCAGCTCGGGATTTCCTGACAAGATGCCTGTTGCAAAGGACCTCTTCGGCTTCTTCTGGACTTACGTTGTGTTTGGCTATATGGCCTGTGTTAGCGCTATCCCACTGGAAACCCGTGATTTTCATATACAGCACCCGCTCATAAGATATACTTTTGTATTGCTCTTGTCAAGACAAATGATTAGGTAGACGGCGGTAACAACCCCTTGGGGGAGGTTACCAATGTTTACCTAGGAGATGATTCTCGGGTTGTGGCCAACGCTCTAGGCTCCATTTAGTCACTTGGCAGGCTGTTCCTGAACCGGAGGTGCCGGGGCCGTCGACGGGGGAAGGCTGGAAGCATTGGGATCAGAAGGGGTGGATGGCGCCGGTGATGCGGATGGTGCCGGTGATGTGGGTGGTGCTGGCGACGATGAGCCGGAGGGCACCCCCGGCGCTCCTGCCCCTGGCCAGGGGCCAAATACCATATCTGGCACCGGGCCCACGATTACCGCATCGGCCAAGGGAACAGTAGTTTGAATTTCTACTTCAGTCTTTAAAAGTGGCACCAGAATTTCCGCCCAAGCATCCACTTGTAGAAAGATGCGATGGCGAGTTTGGTTGATGCCCGCGCTGGTAAAGGAATCGGTCAGGCCCGTTCTTACCGTGCCGATAGGGATCACGGTGAAAGTTATCTTGGGGCCGTAGGCCGCCAAGAGGTCGCTCCCCAGGATTTGCCCCAAGGGAATGCCCAGCTTTCGCTCCTTGATCTCGGAAAGGGCCTTTTGGATCTTTAAGGTGGCCTCCGAGGTAACCTGCATCACCCGAGCAGTATTGGCCTGAAGCAGCATCACTCCCTGGTCGTTTTTTTCCACCTTGACCAAATCGCTGTAGGACACATCGGCAGCCACTTGTTCCAAGACCGCCCGGTGGATAGCTTCATTTAGCGCCCAAGAAGCTTGGGCCTTGGCCAGCTCGGCAAAGGTGCCGCGCAAGCTTAACTCCAAGCTGAGGAAAGCTGCCAGCCCGCCAACCAGGATCAAACCAATCAACAACGCCATGCCCGGCCTTCGAAAGGCTACCTTTCGGGGCCTGAAGCCACGGTACCGGCGCACTTTCCCCACCCCCACCAGTCGGCCTAGCCCTTCAGCTACCAATATATGCTCAGGAGCGAAGCTTTATTTGGGCAAACCTCCTTTTGCCGGCCTGCAGGACCATGCCATCTGCTACTTCCACTTCCAGCTCTGGGTCCCGCACCGGGACGCCATCGACTTTAACTCCGCCTTGGCTTACGAGCCGCTTGCCCTCACTAGTGCTCGTTACCAGCCCGGCCAGGAGCAACAGCCGCGGGAGCCATATCTTTCCCTCCCTGAGCTCCTTAGGATCGATCACCGCTTCCGGCAGCGAGCTAGGTAGTTCCTTATGGCGAAAAATACGAACGAATTCGTCCTCGGCCGCCTGGGCCGCTTCCGCCCCATGGAAATCCTTGACCAGCTCCCTTGCCAACCGCATTTTGGCATCTCGAGGGTTCACCAGCCCTCGCGCCAATCCCTCTTCCAAAGCCACGATTTCTCCAGGCGGCACCGAAGTAACCAACTCAAAATATCGGACAATGAGTTCATCGGGAATGGACATGGTCTTACCATAGATTTCCGCGGGCGGCTCATTAATGCCGATATAGTTTCCGAGGCTCTTGGACATCTTGTGGACCCCGTCGGTGCCCTCCAAAATCGGCATCATCATGGCCACCTGGGGCTCTTGACCGTACTCGCGCTGCAGCTCGCGCCCTACCAAGAGGTTGAACTTCTGGTCGGTTCCTCCCATTTCAATGTCACAATTCAAAGCCACTGAGTCGTATCCTTGCATCAAGGGATAAAAGAATTCGTGAAGCCCAATAGGTAGCCCGTCTTGGAACCGTTTAGAGAAGTCATCACGCTCCAGCATCCGGGCCACCGTATACTTGGAAGCCAGCCTAAGAACATCGGCAAAGTTAAGCTTGGCCAGCCACTGGCTGTTATAGACGATGGTAGTCCTTTGGGGGTCGAGGATTTTGAAGACTTGCTGCCGGTAAGTGGAAGCGTTCTCGGCGATCTGTTCTTCGGATAGTTGCGGACGCGTCTCCGAGCGGCCCGAAGGGTCGCCGATGCGGCCGGTAAAGTCACCAATAATTAAGATCACCTGGTGGCCCAAGTCTTGAAATTGCCGCAACTTCCGTAAAGCAACCGTGTGCCCAAGGTGAATATCGGGAGCGGTAGGGTCCATGCCCAACTTGACCTTGAGCGGCTTCCTCTGCTGGATTGAACGCTTGAGCTTCCTCTCAAAGTCTTCCTCAGGAACGATCTCAGCCACGCCCCGCTTTAGGACCGCCAGCTGGGTTTTAAAATCAGGTGCCAATGCCAAATAGTCGTACCTCCTCAGGTCAAACTCCTAAATTTTGGCGGTTATTCTATCATTTTGGTGCCGCATACTTCAGGGCAGGGACGTTCCCGGCCACTAAGCGCTATGATATAATCACTCTAACCGATCTAAAGGCACAAAAAAGGGGGAGGGTAACCGTGCCTCCAAAATCTAAAAAGAAAAAGCTAAATGTCCGGCGAGCCATTCTTCTGGCAGCCATTATACTATTCCTAGTGGTAGTTGGTCTAGGCACCGGCCTGGTAGTGGCTGCAGTCCGTGATATGCCCGCTTTCGACCTCGAGGCCATGCAAGCCGATGCCACCGGGTTCCTCTTGGATAAGGACGGCAA
>JACIYF010000084.1 GCA_014360065.1 Clostridia bacterium
GTGGCCAAGCGGGAAGGTGGGATCGCCGGCTTCCTAAAGACGGATGTAATGAAGCTCATTACTACTGGTGCCAGCGGCAAAGAGGTTACTGGCCAAGCTGCAGTAGAGGTTACCCACGAGGGTGCCGAGTATAGGATTACCCTCACCCAGTTCGGCGGGCCCGATCCCAATCATATCTGGGTTATCGACGCGGTGGAAAAGGTGTAGGTGGAGGGCTGCTTCCATTAACCAGCAGTAAGTGGCCTGGAAAGAATATAAATGGCCGGTTGCTTCAGCTAACCGGCCATTTATAATCCTGACATAAAATAGTTTATAGTTTTCAGTAAATTAGGTTGAAGGTCTATATCTTTAAGTAATATATGCCGAATAATCATATTGGGTGAATGTCCTAAAAGAGGGATTTATCATTAGATGTCGAAGATACCTAGTTAAGTTTGCTGCCTTTCACCATAACTTATATCTTGCATTTCAACCTTGGGGTGGTAGAGGTGCTCTTTGCTTACCAGGCTGTTGATACCTCAGGAAAGAAGCTGCGGGGGACCCTAGAAGCTGAAAGCCAGCGCCACGCGTTGGATCAGCTGTTTGGTCGTGGGTATACAGTCACTTCTCTTCAAGAAGCCAAGGACAAGACCAACTGGCTAAGCGCCATGACCGGCCGAGGGCTTTCGTTAAAGGACCTGGCCTTCTTCACCAGGCAGATGGCAGCGCTGATTGGCGCAGGAATCCCTCTGGTCGAAGCCCTAGGGGTGGTAGTAAAGCAGACTAGCAACAAACGCTTACAAGAGATCCTTTCCCAGGCCCGCCGGGATACGGAGAACGGGGATGCGCTCTGGCAGGCTTTGGAACGAAACGGGCCTCAACTGCCCAATATCCTGATAAGCATGGTTCGAGCTGGGGAAGTCGGGGGCAATTTGGATGAAGCCTTTCAGTTGCTTACCAAGCATTTTGAGCGGGAGCACGATTTGCAGGAGGAGATCAAGGCAGCGACTGCCTATCCGGTAGTGGTAGTTTGCTTTGCGATTGGCATTGCCTTGTTCTTGTCACTGGCGGTGCTGCCGAGGTTCGCTGCCATGTTTTCCGAAATGGGGGCCCAATTGCCTTTGCCTACCAGGGTACTGATTGGGGGCAGCAATTTTATTCGCCATAACCTGGCTGGCATCATTATTGGTCTGTTGGCTCTGGTTTGGGGTGGGCGAGTGTATTTACAAACCGACCGGGGCAGGAGGGCTTGGGATCGCTTCTTGCTGAAAGCACCTATTATCGGCGGGTTAAACCTAGAGCTGATAATGGCTCGCTTTAGCCGCACCCTGTCCAGTTTGGTGGCAGGAGGCGTACCTATCCTACAAGCCTTGGAGGTGGTGGAGGATACAGTTGGCAACACGATAGTGTCGGGTGGATTGTTTAAGGCACGACTCTTGGTGAGGGAGGGGGAGAGCATAGCCGGGCCTCTGCAGCAGACCGGGTTCTTTAACCCGCTCACCATCCAACTGGTTCGGGTGGGTGAGGAGAGCGGCCGGCTGGAGGAGATGCTGCAGCACATTGCCGATTACAACGAAAAGGAAGCTTCGTACTTGATTACCCGTCTGAAATCGCTCTTGGAGCCAGTTTTGGTGTTAATTTTGGCTGGCATGGTAGGGTTCATCGTCGCCGGTATCATGTTGCCGCTATTTGCAGCTGGAGGAGCGCTAGCAGGTGCTTGATAGTGGAAAAGCTTTACAACTGACGTACGGGAGCAGTTTATCTTTGGGAAGTTTTACCTTTAGGGATGGGAGGAGGACCAACATGTCAATTATGAAGGCAGTATGGAAAGCCCAGCGTCGCCGGGAGAGAAATGAAGCCGGGTTTACCTTCCTTGAAGTCATGGCGGTAGTAGCAGTCATCGCCATCCTGGCTATTTTGATTGTGCCAAGGATACTAGCGTCACTAGACACGGCGAAAAAGAACACTGATGATAGCAACCTCAACATGTTACAAGGGGCAGTTGAAAGGTACCATTTCGATAAGGGTAGTTATCCGACAGGTACGGATGCTGACGCTGCGATTACTGAGTTGATAAATGCCGGGTATATTGACAAGAAACCTAAGTGCGAGACTGGTTCTTGGACTTATGCGGATGGGAAGTTTGGCATCTCTAGGTAGCCAATGGTTTTTTCTGGAAAGCACCGAGAGAGGTAGGGACATGCCTATTCGCAACAGGGTTAAAGCGAAAAAGCAATTTCGTGATCGCCGCTCCTTTGGAATAGCTGGCGAGAATGGTTTCTCCCTCATCGAGGTGCTGGCGGCGGCAGCTATCCTGGTAGTGGGGTTTGTGGCCATTATGGGTATTTTCGGTAATACCCTAGGGGTGGCTGGTCAAAGCCGGGAGCAAGCCATTGCCGGGGACCTGATCCAGGAGAAGGTGGAGTGGTTAAAGGGTAAGGGCTTGGATGCTCTGTTGAACGAAAACATCCTGCAATATAACGTACCGGGAAACCGAGATTCAGGCTTTGTGCCTATTACGGACCAGGTAACCAGGAGCCATATCACTTACACTAGGCGGGTGGAAGCTTGGTGGGTAGAGGGCTCGGTTCCAAGTTATACTCTGGTGAAGTTTAAGGTCAGCGTCAGCTGGAAGGGGAGTTCAGGTGACGTTCAAGAGGTCACAGTTTATACGGTTTTGGGGAAACGAGGCAAGTAGCCGGGCCCATAGTAGCGGTTTCACTTTTGTGGAGGTCATGGCGGCAGCGGCCTTAATGGCTATAGTCAGCTTGGCCATTGTAGCTATGTTCCGGGGCGGGATTGGTGCTTGGGAGCAGGGCAGTAGCTTCGTAGAGGCCCAGCGCGACCTGGAGCTTGCCGCGGATCGTTTTGCCCGCCAAATCCAGCAAGCCCAAGGACCAATTACCGTCCCCAATCCCCAAACTGTGGACATTGACCGGACAGCGACTGATAATACTCATATCTACCTGGAACTCAAGGTTAAGGATGGGTCACTGAGCTTAGTTTGCCGGACAGTCCAAGCTGGGACCACTATCAAGGAAGAGGTCTGGGTCTCCAAGCTAAGTGCTGGTGCCTTTGAGATGGTGACCAAAGATACTGATACTACAGTAAAGACAGTAAAGATAACGCTTACCCGCCAAGCTGCCACCCAGCCAGTTACGGTAGAGACCGTGGCCTCGCGCAGGCTTTAACAAGGAGGTGAGGGGCAATGATCAAAAATGATCGCGGATCGGCCTTGGTATTGGCCCTGATTAGCCTGGCTATGCTTATGGTCCTCAGTGCCGGGTTGGTCACCATTACCAATAACGAATGGCGCTCCTCCAAGCTCAGCGTGCGGGACCTAGAGTATAAATACTTGGCCGAATCCGGTATCGAGCGGGCGCTGGCGGAGCTGCGGCGGGACATGCTTTGGACCCCGACCCTGGGTCAGTTCCAACCAGTGGACGGAGACCAAGGCTACAAGTTTGACCAGTGGGAATGGGATAGTGCAAGACAGGTCTTCGAGATCAAGAGTACCGCAGTGGTTGCTGGACAGCCCCACACCAGCATTTATGTGGAGCTAAAGCCAGAAGCCTTGCCTCACGCGTTCAACTATGCGGCCTGTGCTCAGAACGAGTTTCGCGCAGGTGCTTTAGGGATCCCGGGTCTAAGTAACATCTACATAAATGGGGAAGTCCATGCCAACAGTAAGATTTCTATGGTGAACGGGTTATTGCCTCCTTTTGTTGAGAAGGTTAGCACCGATGATAATGATCCAGGCGATTTTACGTTTATTGACCTGTTGGACATCTTGGGTTTAGGTTTATGGCGTCCACCGAGGGGCGAGCCTGGACTCGTGTTGCAGCCTACAGTAGATTGGGATTACTACAGGAGAGCTGCTCAAGATTTTGGTCGATACTTCGATCATTCCGTAACCCTACTTGCAATAGGCAGTCTTGATCGGCTGATTTTTGTGGATGGGGACGCTACCATAATAAGTGCTGAGTTGGAGCGATGTACGTTGGTAGCCACTGGGTATGTTTGGATATATGGACTTGATGTGTTAGATCTCTTCAATTCTGGAAAGTTGACTATTATAGCTGGCCAAGACATCAACTTCGATGTAAACATAAACTTGCTGCACCTAAGTAAAACCAGGGGGATATTTGTGGCTGGACAAGATATCAATGTGCCGTTGGGGCTGAACCTGTTGGAGGGTATGAAGGGCACGTTAGTTGCAGGGAGGAACATTAATTTCACACTAATACCCAAAGGTGTGTCCATCGGACTAGGAGTCAAATTAGAGTACGACTCTGACGTCAGTAACCCCCCGCCTCACGTTTACTGGACAACCACTGAGCCTCCCAAGATTGTGAAGTGGGTTGAGACTAAGGCGTAGGAGAGATGAAGAAGGCCAAATTAACAAAAAGGAGTCGGTGAAATTGGCTTTCGGAGCGAGGAAGCAAGGCAGCCTTGTAGCGGCGCCCAATGGTAAGCCCAAGGCCAGTATTGTGGGTAAGAGCAAACCTTTGGCGTTCAGCCCTGGGGTGCAGACTGGATTGGCAGTTGGGCCGTACAAAATTCGGGTAGTGCAATTGCGCCGGGGAGGACGAAAGTGGCGATTGCTGCGCTTTGGCGAGATCTTGACCCCGCAAGGGGCCATAAACCAAGGCAACATCCGTTATCCCCAGGAAGTCGGACAAGCTATAGCCGAGCTTTTTAGCCGCTACCAGATCAGTCCTACAGGGGTAATTGCCTCTTTTAGCGACTTGCCTGTATTTATTCGCCATTTCACTTTCCGCAAACTAAGCCGGCGTGAGCAGGAAAAGTCGGTCCTATACAAAGCTGCCACTGAGCTTCCCATTCCCATGGAGGATCTAATTGTTGATCATGCGGTGGTGGGCCGAACCGAGGATCGTAAAGACGAGATCATGGTGGTGGCAGCTAGAAGGAGCCAGCTGGAGCAGTTTGTAAAGGCCCTAGAGTTAGGGGGAGTATCTATTCGGGTCATTGACTTGGAAGCCTACGCTCTTTTACGTTCCAGCCGCCCTCCTACGGTCTCAGCCAATGCCGTTTTTCTGGTGGTGCATGTGGGCACCGACCAGACTCAGCTTCACTTTTTTGAAGGGGAGATATTGCGCTTTAATCGGAGCTTGATGTGGGGTTGGCTCAGCTTTGCTGGCAAGGAATCCGGGGAACGCGATCAAGTGTTGGCCGACTATGTAGCTGACATTGAGCGCTCCATAACTTTTTATCGCCGCCAGTATGGTCCTCAGGGAGAATTGGCCGTTATGGTTACCGGCGAGGGAACCCCAGCCTCGTTGGCACCTGAGATAGAGTCTCGCTTGCAGCTTCCTGTGGAAGTGGCCGACTCCTTGCAATATATAGAACTCGATGCCAACATTGATCGGGTGACCGTAAATGAGCTTAAAAGCCATTACAGCGTACCTATTGGCTTGGCCTTGCGCGGGAGGTGAGGGCATTGGCAAAAATTGAATTCAACCTTTACCGCCCTGAGTTGACATCGTCTGCGCTTGCCCCAAGGAAGTTAAAGCTCTCTACTGTGGTTATATGGATCAGTTTGGGGTTAGTTTTACTAGTGGTTGCTCAGCAGCTCTTGATCTGGAACGTCAACCGGCAGATCAACGCTACTCGGCGAGCCCTGGAAGGAGCTCAAGCTAGCCAAGCCCTCTTGCAGCAGCTTCGCCAAATCGATCAGCAGCTTCGCCAAGAAGCGGCCTTGGCCAAAGAGATCCAAGCTGGCATTCCCAAGTGGAACCAAGTAATGACCAAAGCTAAAGCGCTACTGCCGGCCGGCGTTAGTCTCCTAGAGAGCCAGCAGCAGCAAGGAGTCGTGGTTTTGAAGGGAAAAACCTCAAGTCAGGCTCTAGTGGCGGCCTACGCTCGGGCTCTAGAAAGGGAGGGTACATTAGGGTCGGCGGACGTAGCTGAGTTCCGGGTCAATCCTGACGGCAGCGTTGCTTTTGAAATCCGGCTAACTCCTTATGGATTAAAGAAGAATGAAGGAGGCGAAGGCTAGTGCAAGCTCCAGCCGTAAGTGAACGCGAAAAGATCATATTGACCGCCTCCGGGATGTTAATCGTTTTTCTCCTGCTACTCAATTATTGGTTTCTCCCTCAGCATGGGATACTGGAAAAGCAACGGAGCGAGCTGGCTGCGCTCAAGGCCAAATGGGTGGAGGTTAAACCTTACGCCGAGCAGCCAGCGGGATTAGAAGCCCGTTACCAGCAAATGCAGCAACAGCTGGAGAAACAGAGAGCCTATCTTAGCCCCACCCGTAATGCTTCCGGGCTCATTGATGCTTTAGGCGACCTAGCCAAGCAGACCGGCGTCAGCATTACCAGCTTTAAGAGTGGGGAAATCAAGCCTTCAGAGAAATATAGTACTTGGAGCATCGACATTACTTTCAACGGCGATCCTGGTGCTGCCTTAAGATTTCTCGAAGGGATGGAGAACTTCAGCCGGCTAACCGAAGTAACTGATTATGTACTGTCCATGGATCCATCTAAACCTGGACCGCACGAGATCAAGGCCAGGGTTTACCTGTTATTGCCGGCCACGGCCAATTCCACTAAGGCCTAAGATGCTTTTGAGCTAATTCACCATCTTGTCTCCACAAAGAAGGGTGAAAGCCTTGGCTGAGGAAAAAAGACTTCTGGGGCAAATCTTGGTCGAACAGGGCAAGATTACGCCAGAGCAACTGAGAATCGCACTGCAAAAACAAAAAGATACCGGAGCCCGTTTGGGCCAAGTATTGGTCAGCCTAGGTTATCTCACAGAAGATCAGGTGATCAAGACGTTGGAAGACCAGCTGGGCGTAAGCCGAGTCAACTTAAAGGAGATAAAAGTTGATCATGAAGCCATCGAGATCGTTCCCAAACAGTTAGCCCAAAAATATAAAGTCTTTCCGGTCAAGCGCACCGGAGATAGGCTGTCGGTAGCCATGTCGGATCCCTTGAACCTGGCGGCGCTTGATGACCTGCATATGAGCACGGGCTTGTTGATTACGCCCCTTTTGAGTACAGAAGCCGAGATCGATGAGGCCATCAGCAAGTTTTACGGTTTACCCTACCCGGTGGAGGCAGCCTTGCGCCAGCTAAGCGCCGACGAAGCAGTAGAAGAAGCTGAAGAGGGCCCCATCATCCGGCTGGTGAACTCGATTATTGAGCGAGCAGTGCGGATGGGAGCTAGCGATATCCATTTTTCGCCCGAAGAAGATGCTTTTCGTATCCGTTACCGACTCGATGGTTTTCTCCAAGATGTGATGAGCCTGCCCAAGCAAAGCCATCCTCCCATTACGTCGCGCTTGAAGATCATGGCGCGAATGGACATTGCTGAAAAGAGGGTTCCCCAAGATGGTCGAATCCAGATGACCGTGGATGGAAGCTTGATTGACCTCCGAGTTTCGTCATTGCCCACAGTCTTAGGAGAAAAGGTAGTGCTGCGGGTACTGGATCCGCGCTCGGCTTTAAAAGAACTGGATGAGCTAGGTTTTAACCCGGAGGCGCTGGAACGCTTTCGCGCCATTATCCACTCTGCCTACGGTCTAGTTATGGTCACTGGTCCGACCGGTAGCGGCAAAACCACCACCCTCTATGCTGCCCTACGCCGAATAAATGACCGTACCCGCAATATCGTTACTCTAGAAGATCCGGTGGAGTACATGCTCCCAGGAATATCTCAGGTGCAGGTGAATACCAAAGTTGGTCTATCCTTTGCCTCGGGGCTAAGATCCATTCTCAGGCAGGATCCTGATATTATCATGGTGGGAGAGGTACGGGATCCGGAGACGGCAGCTATGGCCATTCGCTCGGCTATGACCGGACATTTAGTACTGAGCACAGTTCACACTAACGATGCCATTGGTGCCATTTATCGGTTGATTGATATGGGTATTGAACCATACCTAGTAGCTTCATCAGTAATCGGGGTGGTAGCCCAGCGATTGGTGCGACTGGTTTGTACTCGCTGTGCGGAAAGTTATGAATTAGCTCCTGATGCTCCGGAACGGCAAATCTTGCAAGCAGAACCGGACCAACCCGTGGTTTTGCGCCGGGGGCGAGGCTGTACCCAGTGCAACCATACCGGATATAAAGGCCGAGCAGCTGTCAGCGAGGTGGTTCCCATTAGCGCTAGGATTCGGGAGCTCATCTCCAAACGTGCTCCTGCGGACGAGCTCAAGCAGGTGGCAGTGGAAGAGGGCATGATTACTATGCAACAAGACGGGCTAAACAAGGTATTGCAAGGGGTTACCACTCTGGAGGAAGTATTGAGGTGCACGCAGCTGGTAGGGGTGGATACGCCTAGCGTACCTGGGGTGAGCTTCTTATGAGCTCTATCTTTACGGCCAGGAGCAGTAATGCTAATATGAGCCTGAGGTGAAGTTTTGGGGGTAGAGTGATTGCACCATCACGATTACTGGTTTGAACTTGGATCCGGCCGAACCCGGCTGGAGATCTATGCCAAAGCCATAGGTACCCATGGATTAGTAGTAATCATTGAGGGCGGCGAATGTCCGCACATAGGTGCAGTGGCATTGGCTCAGCCCCGGCCTAGCTTGCGCGATCCCCACCGAAACAGCGCTACCACTTCGGTTTTGGCCTTATTAGGACACAAGGACGATGAGGTAGCCCGGTCGGTGGCAGAGGAATTGGCCCGAGCATCCGGGCGAGTGACCACTGTGGTTGCAGGTATTCATATCGATCAGGCTAGCCAGGAAGAAATTGCGCAGTTCCGGCAGTTGTGCGCCCAGGCTGCGAGGCAGGTGCTGGATTGGTTGGCGTCAATTCATGCTTAGCGAGGGGAAGAGAGTGCCACCAGGGGGACTCAACCGAGCCCGATTCGGGCGGATTTATGTTATCGACCGCGAGGTACGGCGGGGGCGTTATCCCAGCATCAAGTGGCTGGCTGAGAAGCTAGAAGTTACTACCCGTACCATCCAACGCGATGTCGCATATATGCGCGATCAGCTGGGTGCCCCTCTGGAGTGGGATAGCGCTCGTAAAGGCTATACATATGGCGGTCGGGAGAAAGAATTTACTTTGCCTCAGCTGCATTTAACTGAAGGCGAGCTCATCGCTCTCTACCTAGGCCAGAAGTTACTGTCTCAGTATTCCGGGACACCTTATGAGGAACCCATCCGCAGCGCTTTTGAGAAGGTTTGCCTTTTACTTCCAGAGACGGTATCTGTAGACTTGAGCCTCGTGGATCAAATAGTCTCCTTTAACGTGGAGCCTATCCGCGGCGATGAGGAGAAGGTCCTAGCTATTTATTCCGCTTTGGCCGGCGCCATCGCCAACAAGCGAATAGTCTGGATGCGATATTATTCAGCTAGTAGCGATAAAGTGGCAGAAAGGGAAGTTGACCCTTACCATTTGCGCTTCTATGAAGGGGCCTGGTATCTCATCGGATACTGCCATCTCCGGAAGGAAGTACGGACGTTTGCCTTGGACAGAATTCTAGATATAAAGGTTACTGAGGATGGTTTTGATTTTCCTGCCAGCTTTTCCCTGCACGACTACCTAAAAGACGCTTTTGGGTTGGAGCGTGGACCCCGACCAGTAGAGGTTGTCATTCTCTTCGATGCTCATGAAGCCCGGTGGATCAGGGAGCGAGTCTGGCACCCTAGCCAAGATGTGGAGATTCGTCCTGATGGTAGCTTATTGCTGCGGCTTAAAGTCAGCGGCTTGGGAGATATTAAGCGCTGGCTAATCGGCTTTGGCGCCCATGCCCAGATCATTTCTCCCCCTTCGCTGCGCCAGGAAGTGGCAGAAGAGATCCGGGCTTTACAAAAGCTTTACGAAGACAAGCAGGGAAACCCGGATCAGTAGCGTAGTTATTAGGCATAAGATTAAATGGCATAAAACTTAGGTAGGGAGAGGATTGACCAGGTGAAGAGCCGAGCGGCATGGGTTGTCCTGATAGCTTTAGTTATAGTTTTACTGTTGGTGGGCTTCAGTAGCTACAATGGCCTGGTGGGGTTGGAAGAGCAGGTAAATAGCAATTGGAGCCAAATCGACAATCAGTTACAACGGCGTGCTGACTTGATCCCCAATCTGGTAGAAACAGTGAAGGGCTATGCTGCCCATGAAAAGGCAGTTTTTGATAATGTTAGCGCTGCTCGGGCCAAGCTGGCTGGTGCTCAAACGGTAGCGGAGAAAGGAGCTGCCAATGCCGAGCTGACTAGTGCCTTGAATAGGTTGCTGGCGATCGCTGAAAACTATCCTAACCTCAAGGCTGATGCCAACTTCAGGCAGCTGAGCGATGAATTGGCCGGTACGGAAAACCGGATCGCTGTGGCTCGCCGCGATTATAACAATGCTGTGCAGAAATACAATACGGCCCGCCGCCGTTTTCCAACGGTGCTTTTTGCCAACCTCTTGGGTTTTGGACCCCGAGATTATTTCCAAAAAGAGACTGGGGCCGGCGAGGTACCTCAAGTCAAATTTTAGAAAGTGGGGTTTTTGGTGCAGCGCTATTGGGCTCTGACTTTTAGTGCTTTTCTGCTGCTGGTACTGGCGCTTGCGGTGGCCCTTGCTTTACCAGGGCTTGGGTGGGCAGCTACCCCGGTGCCGCCACCGCCAACCCAGAATATCTATGTGTACGATCAAGCCAACCTCATCGACCCTGCCCAACGGGAGCAGATGCTGGCCATTGGAGAAAAGATTAACGCTGCCACCAAGGCCCAGGTGGTGGTGGCGACGGTTGACACCATTGGCCAAGACCCCATTGAAGACTATGCCCTAGAGCTCTTTAGACAATGGGGTATCGGAGACCGTCAAAAGAACAATGGAGTACTCCTGTTGATAGTTAAGGACAGGATGCTTTCCGGGCAAAGTGGCAAGGTCCGCATCGAGGTAGGGTCTGGGTTGGAGGGGGCTATACCCGATGGAAAAGCTGGTCGGATCCTGGA
>JACIYF010000085.1 GCA_014360065.1 Clostridia bacterium
ATATGTTCAAAAGGAAGGCGGGGCATATTTTCGCGGGCCAATTCTAAAAGCCCTGGTTCTTGATCAGGAATCTCTTCTTTGGTCAGGGCTCGAATCAACATTGGTTCATCGTAAGTGTTTTCTACTGTAGCAACGTCCTAGAATCGGTTCTCGCCACAGCGAATCTCAACACAAAGCCGTGTTCTCGTGGCTTACTAACTTTTTCTGGCCGGTAGAGTCAGAAAGCCGGTGTACACTCTTTCTCTTTCTTTGGCTGTTAATTTTCAGACTCGTATGTTCCCAGTACTTCCAGGCCGTGGGCAAGGCGGTACAGGCAGCCATACTGAGCCTGTCCCGCCAGGTTCTTTTCTTCATCCCGTTATTGCTTATCCTTCCTCGCATCTGGGGCCTAAACGGCGTGGAGAACGGCCCCCATTGCCAATGGCCTCTCGGTTCTAATAACCGCCGTTTTCATAGCGAAGGAAATGAAGTCTCTATCCAAAGAAACCTCTACCGGAAGCCCAGGTATTATCCACCAGGAGGAGAGATGCTCATGAAGGTTATCGGTGTAGTGGGTAGTCCCAGACGTGAGGGCAACACAGAAATTCTTGTCGAGACAGTGCTGGCCGGCCTTACTTTTTGGCCGTCCCCACATGGGAGCCGTCCCTGCCGCGAATACCTGGCTTTAGTGCCGAAGAGTCGAATTGGCCAGACCGTCAATCCATCAGGTCTAACTTAAATCATAGCCATCCCCGGCCGGGAAGGGGCAGTTCTTATTTCCGGGTTGCTAGTAGTCCACTGGAAAACTGGTCGGACTTCCGGGATACTTAGACACTAGGGCAATAAACCTTCCACTACCTTTAGCCCGCAGAGGCATAGCAGAAGACATAGTAGGAGCCATCCCCGGGTTTTTCAAGACCCCTCGACCATCAAAGGGGCAAAATCCATCAAACCTAGTCCAGGGTGCGGAAGTTGGGGGTAGACTACTCTTGTGCATCACGGCTAGCACTATCCCAGGCTCATATCAGCTGGTCTATCCGATTATGGAAGCCCGATTGGAGCCCTGCTGAACCAGGAACTCTCCTCGGGCTTCTCCTCTTGCAGCTTCTAAGTCACTTGCTTCTATGTTTCTATCCCAGGTCGGCCTCGCCGCCCCTGGTGTAATTCAATAACCCCCCGGCCAAAATAATCTCCGCCTGCCTTGGGGTAAGGTTAGCCCTTACCTCAAAGGCAAAGCCCTGGGTTAGGTCCTTTACGGCCAAGGCTTCCCCGGAGGAAATTAGCTCCCTTACCCCGTCCATCTCCAGGACATCCCCGGCCTGGATGCGGTCGTAGTCGGAGGGGTTGGCAAAGACCAGGGGGAGGATGCCGAAGTTGATGAGGTTGTCCCGGTGGATGCGGGCAAAGGAGCGGGCAATCACCGCCTTTATCCCCAGGTACATGGGGGCTAAAGCGGCATGCTCCCGGCTTGACCCCTGGCCGTAGTTGTCCCCACCCACGATGATGCCGCCTCCGGAGGCTTTAGCCCGGGAAGCAAAGCTTGGGTCCACCCCTTCAAACACGTGCTCGGCCATGGCCGGGATGTTGGAGCGAAGGGGCAGGATTTTCGCCCCGGCCGGCATGATGTGGTCGGTGGTGATGTTGTCCCCCACCTTTAGGAGCACCTCTCCGGTGATCTTATCGGGGAGGGGGCGAAACTCAGGCAGGGGCTTGATGTTGGGGCCGCGGACGATGGTCACCGCCTCGGGATGGTCGGAGGGGGGAAGGATCATCCAGTCGTCGGCCAAAAAACGTTCGGGAAGGGATATCCGGGGAGCTTCCCCCAGGCTCCTGGGGTCGGTAATGCGGCCGGTAAGGGCACACGCCGCCGCCACCTCGGGGCTTGATAGATAAACTTCTGCGTCCTTGGTGCCGCTTCGGCCGGTGAAGTTTCTATTGATGGTCCTTACCGATACTCCCTTGGAGGGGGGAGCCTGGCCCATGCCGATGCAGGGGCCGCAGGCGCACTCAAGGATGCGGGCCCCGGAGGCGATGAGGTCGGCCAAGGCCCCGTTTTCGGCCAGCATGGTCAGCACCTGGCGGGAACCGGGGGCAATCACTAAGCTCACCTCGGGGTGGACCACCTTTCCTTTTAAGATGGAAGCCACCTTCATTAGGTCAAGGAAAGAGGAGTTGGTGCAGCTGCCGATGACCACCTGGTCCACCTTGGTGCCGGAAAGCTCGGATACCGGATGGACGTTGTCCGGGCTTGACGGGCAGGCCAAAAGGGGCGAAAGGGAAGAAAGGTCGATCTCCACCACTTCATCGTACTCCGCACCGGGGTCGGGTAAAAGCTCCCGGTAGTCCTTTTCCCTTCCCTGGGCAAGAAGGAACTTTCTTGTCACCTCATCGCTTGGGAAGATGGAGGTGGTGGCCCCGGTCTCGGCCCCCATGTTGGTGATGGTGGCCCGCTCGGGGACAGTGAGGGTGGCCACTCCTTCTCCGGTGTACTCCAGGATCTTTCCTACTCCCCCCTTGACGGTAAGCCGCCTTAGCACCTCCAGGATCACGTCCTTGGCCGAGACCCAGGGGGGAAGCTTTCCCTTGAGGCGGATGTTTACCACCCGGGGCATGGTGAGGTAGAAGGTTCCACCTCCCATGGCCACGGCCACATCCAATCCTCCCACCCCGATGGCCAGCATCCCCAGGCCGCCGGCGGTGGGGGTGTGGCTGTCGGAGCCAAGAAGGGTCTTTCCCGGAACCCCGAAGCGCTCAAGGTGCACCTGGTGGCAGATGCCGTTTCCGGGACGAGAGAAGAAGGCCCCGTACTTCATGGCCATGGTCCTTAAAAACACGTGGTCGTCGGCGTTCTCAAACCCGGTCTGGAGGGTGTTGTGGTCCACATAGCTTACCGAAAGCTCGGTCCTCACCCGGGGGATGCCCATGGCCTCAAACTGGAGCCAGGCCATGGTGCCGGTGGCGTCCTGGGTCAGGGTCTGGTCGATCTTGATGCCGATCTCCGTCCCCGGCGTAAACGTTCCGGAGACCAGATGGGCGGATAGGATCTTTTGGGCTAGGTTTTGTGGCATGGTCCTTCTCCTCCGAACTTAGTTCTGCGGCTTGGCCCCTAGGTAATCTCCCGAGGCTTTGCCCAGGCTACTTCAATGCCTGCTTGACCAACTCGGGAAGGTCAGCCAAGGCGTGGGCAACTTTCACCCCGGCTGCCTCCAGGGCTTCAACCTTACTCTGGTAAGTCCCGCGACCGCGCTCGATGATAGCTCCAGCGTGGCCCATACGCTTTCCTGGCGGGGCGCTCTTGCCGGCAATGAAGGCGATCACCGGCTTAGACATATGGGCGGCAATGAAGCGGGCCGCATCCTCTTCCGCCGAGCCGCCGATCTCCCCTACCAGCACTATGGCCTTGGTCTCAGGGTCGGCATTGAACAGGGGAAGGATGTCAACAAAGCTCATCCCTACGATGCGGTCGCCGCCCAAGCCCACCACCGTAGAGGTGCCCAGGCCGCTGGCCAACAAATTAGCCACAATCTGGTAGCTGAGCGTGCCGCTCCTCGACACCACCCCTATGGGCCCAGGCTGGTAAAACTGATTGGGCATGATGCCAATTTTGCACTTACCTGAACTCACCAGCCCAAAGGTATTGGGACCGACGATGCGGGCCCCGTAGTCCTTAGCCGCGTGCATGATGGCTATCTCATCATGCAGAGGAATATGTTCAGTTATCACCACTATCAGCTTGATACCGCTGGCCAATGCCTCCAGTATAGCATCTTTAGCTAAAGGAGCGGGAATGAATATGATTGAGGCATCGGGGCTTAAGGCTTCACAGGCCGCCGCCACGGTATCAAATACCGGCACCCCGTGCACCACTTGGCCGCCCTTGCCCGGAGAGACCCCCGCCACCACCTTGGTGCCGTAATCCAGCATTCGGGCGGTATGAAAGCTACCCTGGTTGCCGGTTATCCCTTGAACTAAAACGCGGGTATTGGCGTCGATCAAGATACTCAAGCTAGGCCAGCTCCTTTCCGTAGGCTAGGGCCACCACTTCCCGGGCCGCCGCTTCCATATCGCGGTGGGCGGAAAGGCCAGCTTCTCTTAGAATGCTGACACCAGCTTCCTCGTTGGTGCCTACCAAGCGGATTACCAGAGGTACAGGGATGGTATATTTCTCTTTGACCGCCACCAAGGCCTTGGCTACATCGTCGCAGCGGGTAATGCCGCCAAAAATGTTAACCAGAATAGCCTTGGGGTTGGTGGCCAAGAGCAGTTCCAAGGCCTGAATGGTGGTCTCCACCCCAGTACCGCCCCCAGCATCCAGGAAGTTGGCTGGCCGTCCTCCAAACTGCTGTAAGGTATCCAGCAGGGCCATGGTGATGCCGGCGCCGTTAGCCATGACGGCAATATCCCCGTCCAGCTGCACAAAGGAGAGTCCTAGCTGGTGAGCCCTTTCCTCCAGCTGGCTTCGGTCCGATACATAAGGCAAATCCTTATGCCTGAACAGGGCTTCATCATCGATGGTGACTTTGGCATCGGCAGCCACGAGCTGCTCGCTGGAACGCACCAGGGGGTTGATCTCAGCCAGCTCGCAGTCCATTTCCGTAAACAAGCGGTAAAGGTTGGTCAATAAGGACGAAAACTCTTTGCCCCAAGGGCTGCCAACTCCCAGACCTAATCTCCTTGCCACCTCTCGGCCTACAAAGGGGGCCACCCCGGTCACCGGATCGATATGATAGCGGACAATATGTTCTTCTGCCACTTCCTCAATATCCATCCCGCCTTGGGCTGAAGCCAGAAGCAGCGGCTTTTGGCGGGCACCATCTACCGTCAAGGATAGGTAATACTCCTGGTCTATTTTTAGGCGCTCCTCCACCAACAGCTTTTCTACTCCCCGGCCAAAGAGCTCGCCCGCTTGCCGCTCGGCCTCCTGGGGGCTGTCGGCAAAGCGGATCCCGCCTCCTTTGCCCCGCTTTCCGGCTAGAACCTGGATTTTTATCACCACCGGTCCCAGTTCGGCCGCCACTTGGGCCGCTTCCTCCGGCGAGGTAACTACCTGCCCCTTGGGGGTAGGAATGCTATAGCGGCGGAACAAATCCTTACCCATGTACTCGTAAAGCTTCAAGCATTTGGCCCCCTTTCCTCATTTGCGATTCCTAGATTACCGTTTCTACAAAATAAAACCTAATCCTTTTTGGTTCTAACTTCCACCAGGTAAGATAAAATGAGCCAATATAGGCAGCCTGCCAATTAGCAGTATAAAAAGGCTGGGCCCGGCCCGGAGCCGCAATCCTGGTCAGGCCTCAGCCTTTTACTGCCACAGCTTATCTCCTAAGCTTATCTCAGACCTGGGCGGTCTCTGCCTCAGCCAAGACTCGTTTGGCCAGACCCACGCCGGCACCATTGCAGCCCTTGGCCTCCTCGGCCAGAGCCAAGCCCCACTCTAAAGCCTGGCGATTGAGCTCCTCGGTACCCTTAGGCACCCGAGCTAAGGCGGCCTCCATTAAGGCTTCCCGGGAGACAATCCCGGTGATGCCGCCCAGCACTCCCAAGGCTACCATGTTGGCTACTACGGTCTTGCCGCATTTCTCTCTAGCCGTCTCTGTAATCGGCACTTGGTAAACCTGGTGGTCCGCCTCCGCTTGTGGATCGGGAGTGACATAAGTGGAGTCAACTATCAGTATGCCGCCAGGCTTGAGGGCAGAATGATACTTATCATATGATACCTGGTTTAGGACCAGCAACACGTCAGGCGAAACCACCTTGGGGTATTCAATATCGCCATCAGCAATGATAACTTCCGACTTGCTGGCTCCGCCGCGGGCTTCCGGCCCATAGGATTGGGTCTGAACCGCGTTGAAGTCATCAGCAATGGCAGCCTCCGCCAACACAATGCTGGCTAGGATTACTCCTTGTCCGCCTTCCCCTGCCAAACGTATCTCCATATGCATAGGCCTTCCCTCGCTATCTAAGAGCCGCATGCTGGTGCTGCACTTCTCTTACCAGCCGGTAGTACTCGCTCACGTACTCTGGCTGCCCAGAAAGGTTCTGCAATTCCCCAATAACGATTTTGTCCTCTAGCTCCTCTGGGGTCATGTTGGCAGCCGCCTTGACTGGAACCGCGTGCTCCTTTTGCCAGCGCAGCATGTCTACGGCCGATCCCAGGTGATTGCGCCGCCCGTAGTAGGTCGGGCATTGGCTCACTGCTTCTACAAAACTAAACCCCTTTTTAGCAATGGCATTGGCAATTAGGTTGATTAGCTGCCGGACATGATAAGCGGTACCTCGGGCCACGTAGCTGGCCCCAGCGGCACCGACCAGCCGGCATAGGTCAAAGCTCCGGTCAATGGTGCCATAAGGAGCGGTAGTCGCCTTCATCCCCCGCGGGGTCAAGGGCGAATACTGCCCGCTGGTCATACCGTAGATGTTGTTGTTAAAACACACCACGGTAATGTCTATGTTGCGGCGAGCGGCATGGATGAGGTGGTTGCCGCCAATAGCTGCCGCATCTCCGTCGCCGGTGATGACGATTACGTTGAGCTCGGGGCGGGCCAGCTTTAACCCGGTAGCAAAGGGAATAGCCCGCCCATGGGTAGTGTGCAAGGTATCGAAATCCATGTAGCCGCTCGCCCGAGATGAGCAACCAATTCCGGAAACGATGGCAGTCTGGTCCGGATTCAGGCCCAGCTTATCAATAGCCCGGGCTATTGCTCCCATGACTATGCCGTTGCCACAGCCTGGACACCAGATATGGCGTAGTCTTTCTTCTCGTAAATGGGTCTTAACCGCCAGCTGGGACATGAGAGCGCCTCCTTCCTAATCACGGCCAGGATCTCTTCGGGAGTAAATAGCTCACCGTTGACCTTGGGGAGCCTCGTCACCCGACATTCGCCCTTAACCGAACGCTCCACCTCTAGCGCCAGCTGCCCCAGGTTCATTTCCGGTACGATTATGCTTTGAACTCGCGTGGCCAAAGCGTAGATGGTCTCCTCCGGGAAGGGCCAGAGCACCGTAGGCCGGATCAATCCCACCCGTAAACCTTCCCGCCGCCCTTGCCTTACTGCCGCTAGCGCCGGCCGGGCGCTGCCGCCGTAGGCCAGCACCACCACTTCGGCATCCTCTAAAGCCTCTTCGTCACCAATGCAGAGGTAAGGCCGGTAACGTTCCAGCTTGCGGTGCTGCCTAGCTATTTGGCGCTCAATTTCTTTGGGGTTGCCAGTGGGGAAACCGGTGCTGTCGTGGAACAGGCCGGTCACATGGAAGTGGTAGCCGTCTCCAAACCGAGCCAGGGCCGGCACATCGTCGCGATCGGGGCCGTAAGGCAAGTAGCTGTCTTTAGGCGTAGCCGGCCGCTTGCGGTCAACCACCTCCACCTGGGCCAGCTCCCTCATATCCACCCGCTCCCGCATGTGGGCTACCACCTCATCCATGAGCAGCACCACCGGGAGTCGTAATTCCTCAGCTATGTTAAAAGCCTTCACCGTCAGCTGATAAACCTCTTTAACCGACGAGGGAGATAAAACTACCACCGCATGATCACCGTGAGTCCCCCAGCGGGCCTGCATCACGTCGCCTTGGGCTGGTGCCGTGGGGCTGCCAGTGCTGGGCCCCAGGCGCTGCACATCAACTACCACGCAAGGAACCTCGGCCATAGATGCGTAGCCCAGGTTCTCCTGCATCAGCGAAAAGCCGGGACCGCTGGTAGCCGTCATGCTCTTCATCCCGCCCAGAGAGGCCCCAATGATGGCCCCCATGCTGGCAATTTCATCTTCCATCTGGATGAAGACCCCGCCTTCCTCAGGCAGGCGCTGAGAGAGATATTCAGCTATCTCTGAAGCTGGAGTAATGGGATAGCCTGCAAAAAAGCGCATTCCCGCCGCCAGCGCTCCCTCGGCGCAGGCCTCATCGCCCTGCATTAGCCGGTAAAATCTATCCTTGCCGCTCATAATCCTCGCCCCTTTTCCTTTTGACCCCAAACTTTTTCCTGCCTGAACCTTTTCCTACCTTGCCTGCCCCCAATTCTCTCTTTTGGTCCTTATCTTACTCTTGCTCCTTATCTTAGCCCCTCACTATCCTGCTTCTCTTTATGGCTCTTGAGCTCGATCCTGCTCTCAAGCCTTGCCATCATTACCCTTCACCCCACCTAGGCCTCCCCAAGTGCTGGGCCTGAACTCGATGGCTCCGGTAGCTTATGCTTTAGCCGCCAGCCGCAGCCACCGCTAAGCCAGGCGCTTGATTTTCAGGCGCAAGGACCTCAATGGCGTAGTCCGGGCACCTGAGCTCACACATCTCGCAACGGGTGCACGCTTCCGGGCGCACTGCTTTAGGCTTGCCATCCTTTTCTGCTTCCAGCACCTGCTTGGGGCAAAAGGCTATGCAGATGCCGCACCGCTTGCACCACTCATCCTTAATGGTAATAACCGGTGTTTGACTTGTAGTTGCCATCGCTCTTCCCCTCTTTATCCCAGCCGGCTTATCCGGCTTATTAGGCTACTCCTCGCTTAACCCCATCGCTACGAGCCTAATACCTCTGCTCGCCGTTCGGCCTTATTCCTCTGGCTTGGGCTTGCCGCTTTACCGCCTCCAGCCGCTCCCAAATGACGTTCTTAAGCAGGTTAACGGAGCCAGCATCGGCTTCATAAATGAATTCAATGATCTGCTTGCCTTTACTGATCAGACCCTCAACTTCCTTCTTCCGACCCGGCGAGACTATCACTGCATGGACCTGGCTTAAAAACTCAGCCAGCTCCTTAGGGTCACGGGAAATGGTATGCACTAGGTCGAGCTCGTTTATCCCCGCCTTGGCAATTGACTTGCGTACCCGGTCGGCAAAAGCCTCGGAAAGGCAAACTAGCCCAATCCGTTTGTTATCAGGGAGACGGGCAATCCGTACCATGGTTTCCAGCTGGGGGTCAAGGGCTATCCCGAGCACATCAACTCCAGTGTTAGCCAGGAGCGACTTTACTTCATCTTGATGGAAGAAAGTGGTTACTACCACATCGGCGTTGGCCACAACCCCGCTAACCCGCTGCGGATCGCGACGCAGATCATCGAGCAATACTGGAACTATGCCCACCCCTGACCCGAGCTCCAGCTCGCGGGAGAAGTAATCCAACTGCTCGCGGTTGCACTCTACAAAGGCTACCTTGACTTTATGTAGTATTTCTTCCCGTTCCTGCACTACCTTACGAACCAGTTCTACAAACTCGCCCAGCGTGTAGCCCATTTCTGCCGCCTTCTGCATGGCCGCCTCGATGATGTGATAAATCGGGTCCTCGCGCTGGCCATCTTGGGCCCCAGGCACGCTAGCTACAAAGGTGCCGCGGCCCTGCCGAGATGTTAAGATCCCTTCCTGCTCCAGGCGGTTGTAAGCCTGAATGACGGTATTGCGGCTAATTCCGAGCAATCGGGCTAGCTCTCGCTCCGGGGGCAACTGGTAGCCCACTGGCCAAGCTCCGCTCTCGATCATGGCCACAATCTGCTGCTTGAGCTGAACGTTTAAGGGGGTCCCATTGCCCCGGTTCAATCTAATTTGCATACTCTACTCACCGCCACCAAGTGGCATGTTTCATGGATCCAATTTGCATGATAGGTGCCATAATAACTTGATTATACCCACTCAGTCCGACTATTGGTACTATATGTAGATCCACTAATTGCCATTCCCTTTCTGGCTTCAGTCTATCATAATCCTGAAAATCCTACAATACCCTTTTTGCATCCCGATAAAGTTTTTTTAAGACCACCTGAGCAAATTGGTACCTTTGATCTATCCATTGGATCCAATTTTCGTCGGTGTTCCTTGTGGGTAACAGCTGCCAAATTCCCAGCGATTTCTTTACCAGCGTTGCTGGCGACTACTGATGAGAGGTAGAGAGCGAGCAATGGCCGCGGGTGCCCCTGCGGATGTCGCTAGCAGACCGCCTGCATATAATGAACCGAAAGGAGGTATAGCTTCATGTCTATTTCTGCGCCAGGAAACTCAGGCCTGAGCCGCCCCCGTTTAGGGATGGCGCTTAGAGGCCCTTGGCCTCGTCCTCGATCTACCGCTAAAAGCCACGGCGACCAGGATTCCCCGCCACCGGCCTTGTCCTCTACTTCGGACGCCCCAGTAGAGCCCGAGCTTATGGACGGTGGCCTACCGCTGACTAGCGCCGCTGGAGCTAGAGACGAAAAACCAGAACCCGCGCCAGAAACGGCCGCCGATGCCGGCGCTGGCAAAGTGCTGCCGCTGCCAGCTGAGGAACCACAGGTTAGCGGCGAACCTCAAAGGAGAGAATCTGGCCCTAGAAACCAGGATAGTTCCGAGCCCTCCGGCATCCAAGTGGTCACCATGGCCGCCAAAACCAGGGCGGTAGCCCAGGAACTGATCCTGAGCGGCGCCCTGGACAATCTTTTTGCCAATATCCTTTCCTTCTTAAAGAAAGCAGAAGCTTTCATCGCCCATGCCGAAAATGGAACCGGGATCATCAATCGCATCGTGAATCTGGTTAAAGAAGAGCTCCAGCGGGAGATGGCGAAAACGCCAGTGGGATCTGGCGGCGAACCAGGTGGTTCAGGAGCGGTTTTGGGGGCGGGCAGCCTGGGTGGGCTACCCTTGTCGTCACTGCAGCTGGTCTGGAACCTCATCCAGACTAACGAATTCCAGCAGCTGATCGCCAAAATGATTGCCCAGGCCTTGAAGCCGCCGCCGGAAAGCAAACCTTCCTCGCCGTCTGCCAGTTAGGCAGGCCTAGCCGGCACCGGGGGTTGCACCCCCGGGACCGCGGTGTTTATAGGTAGTAGGGCAAGCTGCCTCGATACTAATTGAAGAGACACCAGGCGGGTTAGAGGAA
>JACIYF010000086.1 GCA_014360065.1 Clostridia bacterium
GTTGGCTAAGGCCATATCCTGCTTTTTCAAGGCCTCCACCGCCCGGGCAATGGCTTCCTCCACCAAGCTGCCCATCCGCAAGATATCCTTTTGCAGCTCTACCAACGAATTCTGAAAGCCTTCACGAGCACTCAACCTCTTCAACCTCCTTCTCCGTAGAACCGTCTGCCTCCCGCCGCGCCGCAATCCTCTGCCCCCCACCCCAGCGCTTCAACCGCTGGCCCACCGGGATCCGGCAAGGCCTTGGTAATCGGTCCCAGCAAACCCCGTACCTACGGCTCGGCTAACCGAAGCGGCCGGTAACGTAATCCTCGGTGCGCTGGTCGCGGGGCCGAGTAAAGATTACCTCGGTATCATCGTATTCGATCACTTCCCCGTTTAGGAAAAACGCCGTCCGCTGGGAAATCCGCGCTGCCTGCTGCATATTGTGGGTAACGATGACGATGGTGTAGTCCTGCTTGAGCTTTTGGACCAGCTCCTCAATCTTCAACATGGAAATAGGATCTAGAGCGGAGGTGGGCTCATCCATGAGCAGGATATCGGGCTCCACGGCCAGCAACCGGGCAATGCAAAGGCGTTGCTGCTGCCCCCCTGATAGCCCCAGGGCGGAGCGGTGCAGGCGGTCCCGCACCTCATCCCACAGAGCTGCCCGCCGCAAGCTGTTCTCAACAATGCTGTCCAATTCCTGCCGGCGCTTGATACCATGAATACGGGGTCCGTAGGCCACATTGTCGTATACGGTCATGGGAAAGGGATTGGGCTTTTGAAATACCATTCCCACTCGCTTGCGTAACAAAGCCACATCTACCGAAGGGTCGTAAATATTGCGGCCATCGATCTCCACCGTGCCGGTAATGCGGACATTGGGAATCAGATCGTTCATCCGGTTGAGGGTGCGCAGGAAAGTGGACTTGCCGCAACCGGAAGGACCGATGAGAGCGGTAACCTCATGGGCAGAAATATCCATGGTTATATTCTTAAGGGCGTGGAAGTCGCCATAATACAGATTTAAGTCACGAATAGTGATCTTGGCCTGGGACTCAGGTTTAACTAGCTTTAACCCGGAACCGCTGGTAGCTTGGCCCAAGGTCAAGCCGTCGGCTTTCTTCTTAAGCGCATCTTTGGCCATCAGCACCATGTCCTCCTAACCCTCCTAGGTTAGCCGTTGAGGCACTACTTAACGGTAACAGAAGCTAGTAAGGCCAAAGTTAACTTGAGGTAAAGTTTAAATTAAGATACCAAGAAAATCTACTATTTTAAAGGAGATTCTCTCTTGGTATTGAATAGTCCTTCTTTAGGGGAAATAGGCCAAACAAATTGATGGCGAGGGGAAGTGAAGCTGGGGTTTCACTAGAAAACTTGACTGCAGGAATCTGGACTGCAGGGACTTGGAGATCATTTTTTAAAGGGGAGTGAAGAGATGTCGCAAACTAAAAAGCTAGCTCGAGACGTAGCCATAGTAGGAGCTGGTATTTCCAAGTTTGGAGCCTTCAAGGACAAGACTACCCGCGACCTCTTTGCCGAAGCCTTCACCGAAATGCTAGCTTCGGTGGACAAGGGCATAAGTCCAAAGGATATTGAGGCCATGTACGTGGGCAACTTCTCTAGCGACCTGTTTGAGGGTCAGGGGCACATCGGACCGATTATGGCCGAGTGGGGCGGCTTGATCCCGGCACCCTCAACCCGGGTGGAAGGTGCTTGCGCCAGCGGTGGTTTAGCCTTCCGCCATGCGGTGCTGGCCGTTGCCTCCGGCGCTTTTGACGTGGTGCTGGCAGCCGGAACCGAGAAGATGACCAATCTTCCTACCGAACGGGTGACCGATACTCTAGCTGCCGCCAGCGACACCTTGGTGGAAGCCCCAGCCGGTTTTACCTTCCCAGGGCTCTATGCTGCTATTGCCACCGCCTACCTTCACAAGTACAACCTGGGCCCAGAATACCTGATGCGGGTGGGCATCAAGAATCATAGCAACGGAGCCCTGAACCCCAAGGCCCAATTCCAGGCCAGCATCAAGGATTTAATGGAGAGCCGCAAGCAGAAGCTGGCCGCCAAGGGCCAGCCGGTGCCCGACTGGCAGGATGAGCTGGATTTCTTAAAGGATCCGTCGGCCAACCCCATGGTGGCCTGGCCGCTACGGCTGTTTGACTGCTCGCCCATCACCGATGGCGCCGCCTGCGTGCTGGTGGTAGCCGCCGAGCGGGCCAAGGAGTTCACCGACAACCCCATCTACGTCATCGGTACGGGCCAGGGCAGCGACTATCCGCTCCAGGGCCGCCGTGACCTCACCTCCATCGGCGGAGTTAAAGAAGCGGCCCGGCAGGCTTATAGCATGGCGGGCGTCAAGCCTGAGGACATCAAGATCGCCGAAGTGCACGACTGCTTCACCATCGCCGAAATCGTGGCCACCGAGGACTTAGGGTTCTTCCCGCCCGGCCAGGGTGCCCTGGCAGCAGCAGATGGAGTCACAGCCCGGACCGGGTCCAAGCCCATCAATACTTCCGGCGGGCTTAAGGCCAAGGGGCATCCGGTGGGAGCTTCGGGCGTAGCCCAGGTAGTGGAGATCTGGCACCAGATGCGGGGAACCGCCGGCGCTCGCCAGGTTCCCAACGTGGATCTGGCCCTGACCCACAACGTAGGCGCTACCGGCGGCACTTGCGTGGTCCACATCTTTGAAAGGAGGTAACCACATGAGCGATACCAATGCTATTGAAGCCTTCTCCACCGCTAGGTTCTTCCAAAACATCCGTGAGGGTAAGCTCATGGCGGTTAAATGCAAGAAGTGCGGACGGTTAGCCCTTCCGCCCCGGCCAGTGTGCCCGGATTGCGGCGGTCAAGATTTCGACTGGGTCGAGCTCAGCGGCAAGGGGAAGATAGCCACCTTCACTAACATCGCCGTTGCCCCCACCTTTATGGTGGAAAAGGGCCACGGACGCAATAACCCATACTTTGCGGTGATCGTGGAGTTTGAGGAAGGTCAGCGGCTGAGCGGCTATTTAGCCGGAGCCAGCGGCATTAAGCCTGAGGAGCTAAAGATCGGCACTCCCGTGGTTCTCGATTTCGCTCTGTCGGCCAAGGAAACGGATCCGCTACCCACCCTGGTCTTCCAGCTAGCTTAGGCCTCACGCAAGACATCATGGTTTACCACCCCCTGGGGACCGCCCAACCAGAGCCGGTCCCCAGGGAAGCAAAATTGGCGGTTGCCAGGGTAACTCCCCCAGTTGGTAAGATTGACCTAGGTCTACTTCGTAAGCTCGGGCTTCGCCTTTGGCGTCTAACCAAACAGAAAATCCTGTAAGCAATTAGGAGGATAAACGGTGGCTGATTTGGAGCTAATGAATGCAATTCGTTCTGTCATCCAAGAAGAGCTGACGCCTGTTCGCCAAGAACTAGAACAGGTAAATCACCGCTTAGACCAACTGGAAAAAGGCCAGGAGAGGCTCGAGCAGCGCCTGGACAAGGTGGAGCAACGACTGGACAAGGTGGAGCAGCGCCTTGATAAGGTGGAGCAGCGCCTAGACAAGGTGGAACAGCGCCTAGACAAGGTGGAGCAGCGCCTTGATAAGGTGGAGTCCAGGTTGGATCGCCTAGAGTTCCAGGTTGATAAGGTGCAGAAGGACCTCAACGGAGTCAGGGTTGAACTCCGCGGGGTTTGGGAAGATATTAGGCGACTAGACAGACGTTTAACTAAGCAAGAGGAAAGAGCAATCCAATAGCCACCAAGACTTAGTCAGCCGGGCTCTTGCCCGGCCGACTTTTTTGCTATAGCTGTTTCTCCCTCAACCTCGCCTGTCGGCCAGGCCGGCCAGGGCGTAAGTGGCCAGCCATACCATCAGGTGCACCGAGCTGCCGTTCAGGTCGGCGTGGGGGTAGACTTCCACCAGGTCAAGGCCCAGCAGCGGTGCCACTAATTTCCACCACCTCCCCTTCCCTTTCCCGTAACCGTTTCCTCAGGCCATCCATAAGATGCCATAGGCAACCTACTGAGCTAAGGGTTCAGTCCTGGGCGCCAAAGGCTGAGCTGGAGCTCTAGGTGGCTCGCGCAAGGTTACGGAGCGAACCCAGCCCGAGACCAATTTGCTTAGAAGGAGTGGATGAGGGTGCCAATAGATTGGACCAAACTGCTACTTGGTTTCTCGGGCCTGCGCAAAGAGATCATGCAGGCCAAAGATGAGCTGGAAAAGATGAGGAAAGATGTCACTACTCCGGGAGGCGAGATTACCTTTACCGTTAATGGCCTAATTGAGATCAAGGCAGTAAAGATCAACCCCAACCTCAGAGTGCACAAACTAACCGAATTTGAGGGTCTATTGCTGGCGGGTATTGAGCAGGCCATCGAGGCGTCCCGATCGCTTTTGGCCGCCAAAGCCAAAGAAAAGGGCATCGATATCGAGAAGTTCCGCTCCGGGGAGATCTGGGCTGCTCCAGAAAGCGAGGCAGGTGAGCCCTAATGGATAAGCTAGGGCGGACCCTAAAGCGCAACCGCCAAGGTTTGCTTTCCCTCCCCAACGTGGTGGGGGTAGCCCGGGGCCAAAAGATGGTTCGGGGCGAAAGCACCAAACAGGAAGCAGTAGTGGTGCTGGTAAACCAAAAGATGACCTTAAAGGACCTGCGGCAACAGGACGTGGTGCCCCGGGTCCTGGCCGGAGTGCCTACCGATGTCATCGAAGTGGGGGAACTCCGGCTGTTGGAGGCGCAGCCGCTGGAGGCCGAACTGGCAGAGGATGAGGACAAGGATCCTGGCCAACCCGGGGGGCTCCCGAGCCGGACCCGGCGCCAGCGCCCGGCTCGGCCGGGAGTTAGCGTGGGCCATTACCAGATAACGGCCGGTACCCTGGGAGCTTTGGTCAAAGACCGGCGGACGGGAGAGTTGCTCATTCTCTCCAACAACCACGTTTTGGCCAATGCCACCGATGGCAGAGACCGCCGGGCCAAACCGGGCGATCCTATCCTACAGCCTGGCCCTTACGATGGCGGTACCATGGACGATACTATTGCCCACCTGGACCGCTTCATTCCTCTGGTGCGCGAGTATGCCCGCCCCACCTGTCGAATCGCCAATTTTAGCGAAAACCTGGGCAACCTGGCCCTGACGGCGCTGGCGCCACCTTATCGGCTGGAATTCCGCCGCCGCATGCCCCGCCCCAACCTAGTCGACGCCGCCGTGGCCCGGCTCACCAACCCGGACGTGGTAGTGCCGGAAATCCTGGAGCTGGGACCCGTCCGCGGGCTGGCGCCGGAAGCCAAGGTTGGCACGGTAGTGCGAAAGAGCGGCCGATCCAGCGGCCTCAATCAAGCCCAGATTTTAGCCTTGGATGCCACCCTGCGGGTTAGCCTGGGGGAAAAGGACACGGCCATCTTTGCGGGTCAACTGGTGGCCGGTCCCATGGCCCAACCTGGGGACAGCGGATCTTTGGTGGTGGATCTAGAAAACCGCGCAGTGGGGCTTTTGTTTGCCGGTTCCTACCAGGCCACCATCATCAACCCTATCCAAACCGTCCTAGATACTTTGGCTATCGAACTGGTGATGTAACACCATCATCGATACTTTCATAGTATATGGGTGCGAGCGGTAAAATCTCCGGCAACTGCCACTACCATATCCGCTCCTGAAAAAAGACCTAGCTTGAAAGGAGGGCTTCATTATGGCAGGAGGTGTAGGCTTCTTCGGCGAGCGCTGGGCGTTCATCGTGTTCCTAATTCTCATTCTTCTGCTCTTAGGAGACAGCTAAGCCAGCCGGGCAACCTAGTCTTGCTGGTGGGCGACGGAAAGGGGGATTATCCATGGGCGCATTCTGGGATCGCCGCGCGTTCGTGATATTCCTGATCCTCATCCTCTTGCTGCTAGGCGATAGCTAATCGGCCCAGGGCAGCAACTGGATGCCAAGACGGCGCCTGAGGATCACTACCATGACCGGTTTCAGGCCACGCCCCTTCTAAGGGGCGTGGCTCCCTTAAACTTGATAAGGGCGGTGAGCTAATGGCTCTAATTAACTACGACTTATTAAACCTAGTCCGCGCCGCCCAACCCTTTGCTAGCTCTAGGGGCAAAAAGGCTACTGAAATCCTTGAGAACATAGTAGCCCTCATCGAAGCCGAGCCGGGGACCAAGGCCCTTAGTTCTTTGCAGAGCCTTTGGAACAGGGAGGAGGCGGAACCTATGGACACAGTGGAAAGCCAAGGGCTTTTCGACGGTGCTCCCTTTATTCTGTTTTTGATTCTCATCCTCTTGGTGCTAGCCCATTATGGCACTTTAGAGACCAGCCAAGCCGGGGATGAGCCCCAGTCGGCAGGAAAAATCCAACCTGCCGGGCCTGGGGAAGGACCCGTCGTAGTGGCGTCTTAAACCGAGAACAAGGCGCCCAGCACTCAACTGATGGCTTGCCGGAGCTTGAGGACAACGCCTGGTCACCTCGCCGGCCGAAAATCCAGGCTCGAAGTAATAATTAAAAGATAGCCTGGCCGGGAGCTCGGTTGAGTGCTGGGCTATAGCTACATGGCCAGCTCGCCTCCGGGGCCGGGGATAACCTGGAGGATCAGCTCCTCAAACCCAGTCTGAGCATTGATGTAAACCAAGTAAGTATCGGCATCTTTGCGAGCCCGCACCTCGTAGGCGAGGACTTCTTTACCCGATTCCAGAGGTATGAGCGAAAGCCTTACCCGCTCCGGCTTGAGGTCATCGCTAGCCCGCCTTTGGGCTTCGGCAGCGGTAAGGGTAGGGGCGGGCAGCTTCCGGGCATGATGAGCCATTAGGTAGCCCTGGGCGTCGAATCCTACCACCCGGCCATCGTCTAAGGACACCTTGACCTTAATCAAGTCGGGATAGATCACCACTCCATTCTCCCTGGGAACCAAAGAGATGACTTGCAGGTTGCCCTGGCGCATGCTAAATGTTGGCTCCATATTCTTAAAGCCCCGGGCAGCTAAGAATGCCTGGGCTCGCCTTTGGGCTTCGGCCGCGTCGATGCTGGCTTTGGCCGCCGGGCGGTTGGACAAAGCCCACACCACTTGACCGCCCTTGCGGGCCACATCCACGTTGATGGTCTCCCCCCGGGCAGTGTCGGTGAAGGTAATGGCAAAGGCAGGAATCTTCCCCTCCACCCGGCGCACCTCGGTAATCCGGTAGGAAGCCGGGTTGGGTACGTCCAGAAACCGCCTGGCAGCATCTTCGGCCTGGGCTTGGTTGATTTCCGGCCCGGTCAGCCCCAAGGGAGTGCGCCGCTCCAGGTGGTCGGAGAAGGGGCCATCATAGACTAAAGAGGGAAGTTCCTGCATTCTTTGGTCGATATTCTGGAAACTCTCATCCGAGCCCGATGGAGGAGGATTGGGCACGTTTTCACCGGCCCGCGCCTGAGCCGGCACCGATTGGCCTGGGGGCATGGGGGCAAGCCTCCCCCGTCCACCGAATAGCGGCGACACCGGGATCACGTTGCTGGACCACCGGTAGCCTTTGGCCATCATGTCCTGGTCAATGGCATGCAGGCTTTGGCTAAGCTTCTTCATTTCCCCTTGCAGCCGGGCCAGCTCGTCGAGCTGGTGAGAGCTGACCTCCTGACCGCGGATGCCAGCCTCGGCTAGAGAGTAGCTGTAGTCACCCACCTGGGCCAAGAATTTACGGGTGGCCGATAAATTCAATTCCTTTATGGGCAATTGAGAAAGGGCACTTTGGGCATCCAAAGAGCGGTTCCAGACCTGGCTCAAATAGAGGCTGCGGCGTTCTGGAGTCGCAGAGGCTAGGCCTTTGCCCAAGAGAGTCTGGCTTTGATCCACGTAGTTAATGAGGTTGTGAAAATCTCGCTGATAGTTAGCTTCCAGAGCATATCCTAAGGTGGATTTGGCTTGGGACTGCTGCCAGCCCCAACCCAATAAAACCAAAGCTATGGCCGCTAATCCCACAATCGCCCAATTGCGCCAATCGGCCCATTTTCCGGCTAACCGGAAACCGCCACCATTTAGTCCGCCACGTTCCGCGCTCAAGTTTTCGCCTCCTATTTCAGGTTATTAGGCAGTCGCTGCCTATAAGGGTTACAGGGCAAAGACGTGCCTGCCGATCTGGGTTATGATGGTCCGGGTCCAGATCCAGGCGCTCACAGGTTTGGCTGGGTTCCAGAAAAACAGGGAGCCATAAGTAGGATCCCACCCATTCAGGGCATCACGAGCCGCATTGAGGGCATCGGCAGACAGGTTGACTTCCCAGATCCGGCCGTTCATGACGCTCTCGAAAGCAAAGGGCTGGTAGATCACTTCAGGAATAGTGCTGGGAAAAGCGGGGCTTTTGACCCGGTTGAGAATCACCGCTGCTATCCCCACCCGCCCAGCGTACGGCTCTCCTTCGGCTTCGGCTTCTACCACCCGAGCCAAGAGCCACTCATTGTCAATCCAGGGGCCAACTACCCCCGCCTGGGCTGGCCATGAAGGCTCAAAGCCAGGGTCGGCTGCTGGAGCTGCTGGGACCGCCGGGGCTGCCTCGATCATTGGCCCCATTTTTCGCCCACTATCGCCCAGTGGAAATGGGACCAGCCCCAGGGCGCTGCCTAGGCTCAAGCTTATCTTCAAACCAGGCCTAGCCAGCCAACCAACCTCAGGGGTCCGGCTAAAAACCAAATGTCCAGCTTGTACCACGGCGGGGATGGCCGGATCTTCGACCGGATCGATAGCTGCCTCTCCCCCGCCCGCAGTTGCCCAGGCCGAGGCCGCTACCAACATGGATAGCAAGCCTAGAAATAAGTTTCGCTTCCAGCGTCTACCGCCTTTTATCACCGTAATCACCTCCAAGATCTCGGCTTTTATTTTTTTCCTGCTAGGGCCGGTTTATACCGCCCCCGGCAAAAATGGGCAATACAACTTAGGCAACCGCCGCCTGCATCTGGAATAGGATGTAGAGGATTCCCCAAGGAGGTCGGCCGGATGGCCAATAGCCTGTTGGACAGCTTAAACGAGCTTCTTGACCGCCAGAACCAGCGCTCCATGGACACCCCAAGCCTGATTGCGCTGGTAGGGATGTTTGCTTTGATCAGCATCGTCAGCCTGCTTCGGGAGGGAGCTACCCCCTCCGCTGGCGACCGCGGCTCGGGGGCGCTCCTAGATATGTTGGGCAGCCTCTTGTCCCATGAGGCTGGCTCCGATAAAGGCGGAGGCCAGGACCGCTCCGCCCTCCTTAAGGGTTTAGCCAGCGCCCTGGGCAAGAACCCGGCCGCTTTGGCCAGCTTGGCCAACCTGCTGGCCGGCTCCAGTATGGGCAGCGCCGCAGGGGCAAGCTCCGGCGGCTCCGGCTCAGGATCCGGCAGTTCGGGCTTGGGAAGCACCGACAGCTCCGGCTCAGGTCGGTTCGGCAGTTCCAGCTCAGGCAGCGCTGGTGGCACAGCTGGCACCAAGGATGCCGGGTCTACTAACCCCCCCAACCCCCCCCCCCTTCCCCGGCCCCGCCCCTCCAGCTAAGCAGAAGAGGAGATAGCCTACAGTTAGGTCAGCCACGACAGGGGAGCCGGGCTATGTTATAATCAACCTAGGCAATTGAAACCGGGAGTTGGGGGAATTGAAGCCAGGAGCTAGGCCAGTTGCCGCTCCCACGCTACTGGGGAGCGGCCTAGTTTTGCTTTCTACCTTGGCCCTAAGCACTGAAGCCGTCCTAGCCAAGCTGGCCTATGCCGGGGGTGCCAGCGCATCTAGCGTCTTGGCTATGCGCTTCAGCCTTTCCACCTTATGCTTCTGGTTGCTCCAGGTCCGGGCGCCGCTAGGCATGCCAACCTCCCGCCTATCCGGCCGAGAAGGGCTGAAACTTCTCCTCCTAGGATGCGCCGGACAAGGCGTTACCGTAGTCTTGTTGTTTCACTCCTTTCGCTACATATCAGCGGCTATGGCCATCCTGTTTCTCTATATCTACCCGGTCGTGTCCAACTTGGCGGCCCACTTCTTGCTACGGGAAACCTTGACGGCAAGAAAGATCTTGGCCCTGGTGCTGGTCTTAACCGGGTGCCTGCTCATCCTGGCCGCCCCAGGCAGCCCCCAACCGGATAACCCAGCCGGGCTAGATTGGCGGGGCGCCATTATGGCCTTGGGCGCCGGGGTAATTAATGGCCTCTTCCTGGTAATTGGTGCCAAGGCGGTGGAGACGATACCAGTAATTACCTTTAACGCCTATGTCACCACCGGGGTGTGGCTTACAGCCTTAATTAGCGGATGGCTGGCTGGCGACCTAGGGCTGGGCTTCTCAATCAGCGCCTGGGTAAGCATCCTGGCCATGACCACCTTTACCGTCATTGCTTCCCTGGCTATGTTTGCCGGGGTGCGCTACATCGGCGCCTCCAGCACCTCCATCATCAGCACTTTGGAGCCAGCTGCCACCGCTCTATGGGCCTACCTGGTGCTTGGGGAAACCATCACTCTCCGGCAAGCCCTAGGCGGCCTGGTAGTGCTGGCGGGAATCTTATTTTCCTTCTCCAACTCTTACCGATCCGCTCATCCCTACCCCAGCCCCTGATACCTCAGCTTGGGCTTCATCTCAGGCCCCGGCGAGCTTTACGGCCAATTGGGCGTCCATGCCTGTGGCCGGCTCCCCCAGCACTCAAGTGCCAGCAGACCACAGACTCTAAGCAACCTACTACCTGCCTAAGGTGGACACCATACCTGGATTCGTGAGTTGAGTGCTGGGTCCGGCCCGCCTCCACCCCTGCCGTCGCCAAGGTGGCTTAGCCGCTTGGCCTAAGGTCGCTTCCAAGCCGTGCCTCAGCATTACCCGCCAGCTAGCGGCATGAGGGGGCCGCTAGCTTGACTTTGGCAAGCTTGTTGGTTATATTTAGGTTAGG
>JACIYF010000087.1 GCA_014360065.1 Clostridia bacterium
GATGAAGGGCGCGAGGAGTTTCTCCGGTGGCTTGGAGGGCCACCCGGCGAGAGCAAGTTCAAATACGACTTCTTGATGAGGATGTTCTTCTTCGCGCACCTTCCCAAAGAGAAGATTGAGACGGCGGTAACCCAGCATCTCTCGGAGATAAGGGCAGTTTCGAAGAAGCTTGAGATGATTGAGTTCGTGGTAAGGGACAAGGCAGATATATATCAGATGTACACCCTTCGATTCGGCAGGGACTTCTTCGCCTTCCTCCAGAGCTGGTTTGAAAGGTTCCTGGACGAGCTCAAAAACGGTAACTCGGGCAAACCCGGGGTGAGAAAGGAGGATACCTTATGAGCGTGGAGAAGCAGCTCCGGATACGGAAACAGCCCCGGATACCTGGTATGGCCTATATCCTCATCTCATTCATCCCATGGATACTCTATTGGACCTTAGCCGGCGTGGGGAAGCCCTCGGGCGTTGCAGTTGGGTTTTTAGCGGCCGTCCTCCTTGTGATTTCGGAGGTCATTAACAGGAGTTTCAACCTCATGGACCTGGTGTCAGTGGCATTCTTCGGTGTCGCGGCTTTGATCACCTTTGGGCTCGAATCGAGCCTGTTCATTGATAACAGCGGTTTCCTCGGGTATCTTGCCCTCTGCATCATGGCGATTGTCTCTTTGATACTCAAACAGCCGTATACCCTGCAGGTCTCAAAGAGGGACTATCCTGAGACTTACTGGCACGACCCAACTTTCCTCATGATCAATAACATCATCACCGGCCTTTGGGCATTCATATTCCTGGTGAATTCAGCAGTATACATTCTCTCTCGGTTTCCCTTCAACGTCGTGGTCTCAAATGCTCTGGTGGCTCTAGGAATACTCTTCTCCATTGTCTTCCCTCTGGCCGCTCCCGCCTACTTTGCGTTGAGGGAGTTCAAGGAAAATGACTGGCGAGTCGACGTTGGCCGTGAAAGGGGCGGGGGAGGGGAGCCCGGAAAAGAGAATGAAGGAGAGGGAAAAGAATATGATGCGATAATTGTCGGCTCCGGGATTGGCGGATTGACCTGCGGGGCTTTGCTCGCCCGCGAGGGCTACCGGGTTGCGGTCTTCGAGCAACACTACCTCCCAGGGGGTTACTGCTCGTCGTTCCGCCGGAAGGGGTTTACCTTCAATACCGGGGTGGAGGCTGTAAGCGGGCTGTGGGAAAACGGCCCTGTTCGCTACCTTCTGGATGATCTCGGGCTCAGGCAAGAAGACTTGTTCATAAAAAACACTTCGAGATATGTTTTCAACGGCCAGAATATCGATGCCCCGCCGGATCTCGAAGGATTCATAGCCCTACTTCAGGGAATGTTCCCTGAGGAAGCTCGCGGTATTGCTGACTTCTTCGACATGGCCAGGAGGGCCTATGAAGAGGTCTACCGGGAAGCCGCAATGTACGGGACTCCGCTCCCTGCAGAACTCATCGCCAAGGTCTTTGGGGCAAAAGCACTCTTGAACTACCCCAGGGAACACCCGCATTTCTATAGCTGGATGAATAAGACCTACAAACAAGTCCTCGACGAGCATTTCAAGAGCGAAACCCTCAAGGCGCTGCTATCCGCCCTCATAGGCTATGTTGGGACAGAGCCGGACAAGACCCCCGCGGCAAGCGCCCTGACTGCCGTAGTATCCTATTACCTTCACGGGGGATATTTCCCCAAGGGAGGCGCACTCCGATTTGCGGGCGCGCTGAAGCAGTATATCGAAGAACATGGCGGTCGGGTACTGCTCAGGCACAAGATTGACAGGATTCTAGTGGAGACAAGCGAGGGCAGGGCTGGTAGGGAGGTGGAGGTCAGGGGGGTTCAGGTAGGCGATACGACCTATAAAAGCCCTGTGGTGGTGGCCAACGTCAATGCTAAGACAGCTCTCCTGGACCTGGTGGGAGAAGAACACCTAAAACCGGCATTTGCCCGATATATCAAGGGCCTAAAGATGTCCCCGTCGGCATTCATGGTATTCCTGGGGGTAGACATGGACCTATCAGATTACCCGATCCTCATCCACAATCTTGATGAGGGGTACGGGATCGTCATAGGCTCGAACGCAGATCCGGATCTTGCACCCTCGGGTAGTGCCAGTGTCACGCTACTGACCGGCGCGAGTTACCGCGATTTCCCTCCGAGAGGAACTCCGGGATATCTTCAAAGGAAGGAGGAACTTGCCCGTACGCTAATAAAGAGGGCGGATAAGGCTATCCCCGGTCTCTCAAGCCATATCATGGTAGAGGATGCGGCAACGCCGAAGACGCTAGAGTTTTACACCGGCATGCCAGAAGGGGCGATCTATGCCTTCGACCAGTCGAAGGATACCAAAAGGCCATATTTCAAGACGCCCATCAAAGGGCTATATCTCGCCAGTGCCTCCACCTTTCCTGGTGGCGGGATTGAAGCAGTGGTGATCGCCGGGAGGATCTGCGCGAATGACATAATGAACTGGAAGATGCGTGGCTCATGGTCAGGCTGGTGAGGGCTCATACCAGCCTGGCCCGGCTTTTTCACCCTAGCCGAATGGGTGCTGCCCGGCCTGTGGCATCGCCATGCTGCACCTGGAGCTGGGCGCCCTGGCCGCGGGCGTTACCGGCACCTGGTAGTTCCTGCTGCCGCCCCCGGTAGCCAGGTTTACCTGGCAATCTACATAAATGGGACGTGTGGGCTACCCGCACAACGGTCGTCAAGGCTGATTCGAAATCGCGTCTCAGGGCGCGCTCCAAACACTTCTTTAGGCCCTCCCCTGTAAGTGGCAATGCGTGTAGCATGGTCTTAGACCAGGATCAGGCGCGGGACAACCAGGCCTGACGTAGACTGCAGCCCAGAAGGAGGGAGTGATCGGCGAACGTGCTGACCTTGAACCGCACGACCCAAATCGTGCCACCAGCGGGGGAGCCCGCCTTAGAAGTGGACAGGCTGGTGAAATCTTACGGAAAGGTTGTCGCCGTCTGCGGTATTAGCTTTCAGGTACCAAAAGGCCAGGTTTTGGGGCTGTTAGGCCCTAATGGGGCCGGAAAAAGCTCCACGATTAAGGTTTGCCTCGGGCTGACGCACCCCACCCGAGGCATCGTGCGAGTGTTCGGCAATACGCCCGTCACCGTGGAGGCCCGCCGGCGTATGGGCTACTCCCCGGAAACGCCCTACTTTTACCCCTTCTTGACCGCTGAGGAGATCCTTGCCTTTTACGCCAGCCTGCAAGGCATCAAATCCGTGCGTGCCAGCGTTGACCAGGTGCTGCGTGCCACAGGCTTGGAAGCCGCCCGCCGCCGCAAAGTGGGGCATTTCTCCAAGGGTATGATCCAGCGGCTGGCCGTGGCTCAAAGCCTGCTGGGAGATCCCGAGATTCTATTCCTCGACGAGCCCTCGTCGGGCCTGGACCCGGAGGGCCGGCTGGAAATGCGCCAGATTATCCAGGAGCTAAAGCGAAATGGCAAAACCATCCTGTTGAGCAGCCACATCTTAAGCGACATCGAGACAGTCTGCGACCGGGCTATTGTGATCAATGCCGGCAGAATTGTAGCCGACCGCCAGTTGGGCGGTGAGATGCCCACGCTGGAAGTGGAGGTGGAAGTGCGCGGCCTTTCGGTCGAGGCCCTGGCCGCCTTGGGCCAGATGGGCTGGAGCGTTGATTATGAGGAGCCGCGCCTTTCGGTGGTAAACCTCCGGCCTGGTCAGGAGCCGCAACTGTTAAGCTTGTTGGCGGAACACCATGCGCAAGTCTACCAGCTGAAGCGCAAGAAAGCTACGCTGGAGGATATCTACATGGAAATCATACACAAAGGTGGGCAGGAGAAATGAGGATCGCTGGCAATGTGGTGCGCGAAAACCTGCGCAACAAAGTGCTGTATCTGTTGGCGCTCCTCGGAATTTTGGTCGTCGCCGCCTTGCTCCTGGGTGGTACGGTCCAGCAGCGGGGTGCGGGAGGTGGCCCGGCAGTCAACCTCACCGACAGTTTGTTGGGCACCGTGGAGATTGGCTTCACCATCATCGGGCTGTTCAGTGCCGTGGTGGCCGCAGTGCTGAGCATGAACACGGTTCCCCGGGAGTTCGAACGCAAGACCATTCATCTGCTGCTGGTCCGGCCCGTCGAGCGCTGGCGGGTGGCACTGGAGCTGCTCTGGGGCAACGTCCTTACGGCCTGGGTTTTATACGCGCTGCTGTCGCTGGGGCTGGTATTGGTTCTTGCCGCCAGAGGGGCCAACGCCCACTACCTGCTGTCTCTGGTGCCCGGGCTTTTGACCCTGAGCCTCAACGTGGCGTTTACAGCCTGCCTGACCACGCTCCTTTCGGCCCGGTTGCCCGGGGCTGTGGCCGGCTTTTTGGGTCTTGGCGCGTATGCGGCCGGCGCCTTGCGGGGAGTGCTCGATCTGGGGCTGCAGATGAAGATTATGGGCGCGCTGGAACACGGAGCCAGCGCCACCTTCTGGGAGGCCCTCCGCTCCATTGCCCTTTGGTTCCTCCCGCCGGTGAACGAAATTGCGGCGGAAGCGGCCAAATTCCTCACGCCTGGGGCACTGTTGGATGCAAAGGTCTACGTGTCCGCCCTCATCTGGCTTTACTTGGCCGTGTTGCTCACCGCCGTCAGCCTGTACGGAAAGGAAGTGTGATGACCGATGATGAGTGCTGACAAAAGGGCCGAACCGAAGATGAGTGCGGCAGAGACAAGACCAGTTCATATGGCCCTGGCCAGGATGAACGCAGCAACCCGCGTAGCCATCATAGGCGCCCTGGCCGTGGGGCTTGCCCTGGTGGCGGCCTGGAATTGGCTGCCCGGGGGCCAGGATTTTCTCTCTTTGGATGCGGCCTATCTGCAGGAGGCGCAGCACTTGGGGCGCGCCGTGGGTGAGGCAACCTTTAAGGACTTTGATCCTTCGAAGATTGCGTTTTTGATCATCAAAAAGGGAGGTCAGAACTACCTGGTAAACTATTCCGGGAAGGAAAAACTGCCCGGGAAGAAGCTCGTCGTGAATGGCGTGGCAGCGTTGCACCTGCGCAAGCCGGTCATCACCATCGATGTGGGTACCGTGCTTCCCGTGCGGCCGGACCTTCTGCGCCAGGCCGCAGGCACCGCAATTTTTACCGTCCCGGCGCGGGAGATGGCGGCCGTGGCCATGGGCCGGACCTCGCTTTCAGGTCGTTTTGCCAGCGAATTGCAGGTCCACGATTTTAGCGCGGGACAAGAAGGACTGCTGCAGGCGCTGGCGGGTCCTCGGATCGCGGATGAGTCGGTTCCTAGCGACCTTTACATAACAGTCTTACTGCATGAAGCGTTTCACGTCTACCAGTGGGATCGGCTTCGCCTGTGGATGCAGAGAATGCATAAAAATTACAGCACTGGCAGCGAAAAGAGTATCGTTCTGTTGGAGCGGGCCTATGAAGACTCGCAGGTGCAGGAGCTGCAGCGCCGGGAGGGCGAATGGCTATCCAGGGCGCTGCAGGCTACGGATCGCGAAAGCACAGTCTGCTATGCCAGGGAGTTTCTGCGGGTGCGCGCGGCGCGGCGCCAACGGATGGAGCAGATTCTGGGTCCGGATGCAGCCTATGCCATTGAGTTGGAGCGCCTACAGGACTGGATCGAGGGGTTGGCCCGCTATATTGAGATCCGGGGCTGGCAGATCGGCTCGGCGCCGGGATACCATCCCACCGGGGCCTTGCTCAGCGACCCCGCCTTCCACGGGTACCGGGCGGGGCAATCGCGCACGGGCATCCGCTGGGGTGCCAGAGAACTTATCGATGAGATTGGCCGGGGCTCCACGGGGAGCGAAGCATGGTATACCCTGGGCAGCGGGCAGGCGCTGGTTTTGGACAGGCTGAACGTGCCCTGGCACAGCGAAGCCATGGGTCCTGTGCCCCTGGAGGACCTGCTGACGAAATGGGTGGGGGCTGCATCATGAGTAACGGCCAAAATTGTGGACCCCAGGATTACAGGCATCAGGATAACGGGATTCAGGACAGCCAGAACCAGAAGCGCTGGGACCGGGGAGGTAGTGCCCAAGCCACCAGGAGCCAAGGCCGCCCGGGCGGACTCCGCTTTTTGATGCACCGGCTTTCTGCGCCCTTCGCGCGGCTCAGCTGGAAGCTGACTTTGAGCTACACCCTGGTCACCGCTGCTGCTCTGGCAGCGGTGGAGATCCTGGCCCTGGGAATTCTGGTGGCGGTGGTCAACAGCCCGAAATTCCTGCCAGGCTTAGCTACCAAAGCTGTGATAGAGAGCGCGCCTCAAGTTTATCCGTTCCTGAAGGGCACAGTGCTGGATATCAACGGCTTGGAGAGTTGGTTGCTGCAAGCCAGCCAAAGTGGTTTCGCCGCCGAGAACGGCGCAGGTCTCACGGTCTCCTTCGTCGCTGGCGAGCTTCAGGAACAAGGCGACTTTCTGGCAGTGGCGGACGCACAGGGGCGGATCCTGGCGGCCGAGCCCCGGGCTGCTGCTGCCGCAGCCCAGGCCATGATCAGCTCGGACCCGGCCTTGCACCCGCTGATCACCGCGGCCCTGGCTGGGGTCACGGATCCCGAGCGCCTGTACTTGCTGACGCCGCAAGGAAGGCTGATCATCGCCGCCCCCGTATGCAGCCCAGAGGGGGGCGTGGCCGGCTTGCTGGTGGTGGCCAGTCAGCTGCCTCCTGCCGCCAGCTATTACCGGGACTTCCTGGCTGTGCTGGGAACCAGCCTGGTTCTTTTTCTGCTGGGCGCCGGCGCGCTGGGGACCATTTTCGGTTTTTTTACCGCCCGCGGCCTCGTGCGGCGCCTGAACCGCATTGTGCAGGCATCGGACGCCTGGCGCCACGGCCATTTTGAGGTGGCTATCCAGGACGATTCCGGGGATGAACTCGGTCAGGTGGCGCGGTGTCTAAACAGCATGGCGGCGCAGCTCCAGGGCTTGATGCGGGCACGCAAGGAGCTGGGTATCCTGGAGGAGCGCAACCGCCTGGCCCGGGAGTTGCATGACAGTGTCAAACAGCAGGTTTTCGCCATCGCCATGCAGCTTGGCAGCGCCCGGGCCTGCCTCCCGCAGGATCCTCAGCGCGCCGAGACGCACTTGGCCCGGGCCGCTGAGCTGGCCCACCAAGCTCAGGCGGAGCTGGCCAATTTGATTCAAGCGCTGCGGCCGCTTTGCGTGCAGGAGCAAGGCCTAGCCCGGGCGCTGCAGGCTTTTGCCAGTGAGTGGTCGCTCCAAACAAGGATTGCAGCGGAAATCCATGTGCAGGAAGTGGGCGGGCTGCCGCCTGCGGTGGAGCAGGCTTTCTTCAGGGTGGCGCAGGAGGCCCTGGCCAATGCAGCCCGCTACAGCGGCGCAGGGACGGTATCGCTGAGCCTGACCAGAGAGGAGAACCAGGTCCGCCTGCAGGTAGTTGATGATGGAAGTGGTTTTGATGTGGATGCAGCGCAAATAAAGGGAATGGGGCTGCGCAATATGCGCGAACGCATGGAAGGAGCTGGGGGAAGCTTGTTCATCGATAGCGCCTTGGGTCGGGGAACACGCCTGCTGGCTGTTTGGCCGGATGGCAGTGTGGCCTGACAACAGTGTGGCCTAGCGGGTATGGCCTGCGGGGTTCTATCTGATGGCGGTGCGGCTTGAGGCACGTGGGAACACAGTCTTGCTGAACCCAGTCTCAGAAGGGAGGTTCGGAAGGGAGAACATGAGCGAGCCGATCACGGTCGTGATTGTGGATGACCATGAACTGGTGCGACAAGGCGTGCGCGATTTCCTGGAAACCCAGCCGGATCTGCAAGTAGTGGGGGAAGCGGCATCGGGTGAGCAAGCGGTGCAGTTGGCCGGACATCTGGTTCCCGACGTGGTGCTGATGGATTTGGTGCTGCCCGGTGGAATCGACGGTGTGGAGGCCACCCGCCGCGTGAAGCAGGTGAGCCCGCACACTCAAGTGGTGGTACTGACCTCTTACCATGAAGACGAGCACATCTTTCCCGCCATCCGCGCCGGTGCCCTTTCGTATGTTTTGAAAGACGTGGGCCCCCAGGAGCTGGCTGATGTGGTGCGCAAGGCTGCCCGGGGCGAAGCGGTTTTGCATCCCCACGTGGCCGCCCGGCTAGTCCAGGAGCTGCAAGGGGCGCGCTCCAAAACGCCCAATCCTTTCTCCGAGCTTAGTGACCGCGAATTGGAGGTTCTGCGCTTGATCGCGGAAGGTCTTTCCAACGTGGAGATCGCCGAGAAACTGGTGCTGAGTACAAAGACGGTGAAAGGCCATGTCAGCAACATTCTCAGCAAGCTACAGTTGCAAGACCGTACCCAAGCTGCCGTATACGCGTGGCGAACGGGATTGGTGCGGCGGGATCAACCACCTGTTCAACCGCCTGGTTGAGGAATTCAGTAGCCTTTACGATTGCCAAAAGGAGGAAAAACCACCATCAACGCGGGCATAAAGAAGGGCCAATCATTTATCATTATCGGAGCCGCTATCCCCGGCCTGGCTACAGGCTGCCGCGATTCACTACCGTGCGCGCGCGGACAAAATCCTCCATCGATGTTTTTCCGGTACCCGCGGCGGCAGTAGGTGATCCGACGTCGTCAACCCTAAAAACTGGCAGAGTGCGCCGGCCGGGTTTTGGGCTTCACATCTTACCTCCTATCTTTCCAGCATAAGGCTGGTGACGCGTTGACTGCGGTCACACCCAGATTTGGCGGCCTTCCTTTGAAATGTGGTCTCATTCATGCTATAATGTAGCTACTGGAGGTGAATTTATGGAGGCAGGTATCAGAGAGGTCAAGAACCGTTTCAGCGAATACCTCAGGCGTGTCAAGCAGGGAGAAATACTTCTCATTACGGAACGCAACGCGCCCGTTGCTAAGCTGGTCCCAATCCAAGGGGATGAGCAGCTTCCTGTTTTAACCCTGGTGGAACAGGGAATAGCTTCCTGGCGTGGAGGAAAGCCGCAAGGAGTAGTCGCACCGCCACCAGTCCGCGGCTCCATTGGATCATTAGTTGCGGAGGACCGTCGATGATCTGCTACCTGGACACCAGTGCCCTGGTGAAGCTCTACGTCCAGGAACCGGGCTCGGAGATGGTGCGTAAATTGGTGGACGAAGCTTCTGTGGTGGCCACCAGTAAAGTTGCCTATCCGGAAGCACGTGCCGCCCTGGCCCGGGGTTTCCGGGATGGCTTGCTGGAGGAAAAGGATTACCGCCAGGTTCTGGCAGCCCTACAAAGCGATTGGCCGAGGTACCTTGCCTTTGAAGTGTCGGATTCCCTTGCCTGGCTTGCCGGGGAAGTGGCCGAAAAACACCGCCTCAGGGGTTTTGATGCCATCCACCTTGCCGCTGCAGTAACCCTGAAGACGCAAGTAGAAGGCCGGATAGTGGCAGCCTGCTTCGACGACCGGCTGTGGGAAGCCTTATGTGCCGTGGATCTCGAAGTGGTGCCGGAAGTAAAACCTTCTTTGGTCTTAGGCGGGTGACCTATAGGTTCGGAGACGCACTGGAGCGTAGCGGTTCCAGGGGAGCGCGCAGGTCAATCCTGTTTGCTCGTTCACGGACTCCGCGGCCTAGTTTACCGGCCCCAGGAAAAAGCCCGTGGACCGGAAACTGCATGGGCGTGAACTTCCGAGGTCCCGCTAAAGTGCTCTGCCGGCCGCCTGAGGGTTAGATTAAAAGACTCTAATCTTCCACTAATCCCCTTTTAATTCAAAGGATTTATCTTAAAATCATCGGGTACCCGATAACCCAAATTTACGATTTCCGAAAGGGGAAAGGTAAGGATGAAGAAAAAATTGCTTGCCTCTCTAACAGTAGGTGTTTTGCTCCTGGGTGCGGTCATAGGCGCTGTCGCCGTTTACGACCAGCCGGCAAGAGCGGCTTCTTCTACTCCCTCCCCGGCCCTTGCCCAGGATGTTACCCAGGCTGCGGCGCCGGCAAACGGGCAGCAGCAGGTGCAAGATAACCAACAGCAGCCTGCATACAACGCCAGCATTAAAGTAGCCAACCCGCAAAATGATAATGATACCGAAGTTAACGAGGCCAATGAGAAACAGAACGAAGCTGCCGAAAGCCAGGCTCTGCAGGCCAAAGCCAAGATTACTGCCGATGCCGCTAAAAGTGCAGCCTTGAAGGCAGTCCCGGGAACAGTGAAAAAAGTTTCCCTGGACAATGAAAATGGCAACGTCGTTTACAGCGTAGAAATCCAGACCGCCAGCGGCGTTGTAGACGTAAAGGTAGACGCCGGCAACGGCAAGGTGTTGGCGCAGGATCGGGATAATAGCGAGGATAATGAAAAAGACTCAAAGAGCGTCGACAACGATAATATTCAGTTGGAACAGTAAAGGTGGGGCAGTGAAGGGGAAAGCCGAGAAGGGGATAGCCGGGCCGGGTCCTGGTTATCCCCTCATCTGTTTTTGCCCGGGAAACCTGACAAATTTCCCGTATGCGGCTACAAGGCCCAGAATTTAGCGGGTGTTTACCCAGGCCTTAATTTTATTTTAAACCGGGTTCGGCTGCCATTGCCAGGGTTAATGACGACCTGACCCAAACGGAAGCCACCGCCCGGGTCCTGGCCGCCGGGGGCGACGCCTACCTGACCAAACCCATTGATGTTGATGTGATATTGCAAACCGTAGCAAGGTTTCTGAAGGGAGAGGCTTCAGGTGGAGGAAAAGCCTAAAATCCTGGTGGTCGACGATGAAGAAATAAACCTGGCCTTAATGGAAGCCATGCTGGCCCCTGCTGGCTACCAGGTGCTGGTGGCCGTTGATGGCGGAACGACCAGCTCCGCTATGCCCACGAACACATCAATTATTTAACCCGCCATGTGGT
>JACIYF010000088.1 GCA_014360065.1 Clostridia bacterium
CAGCCCAACATTGGGATGCATCCCATCTGCCCGCCCAGCTCTCAAAGCTCGACTCGCCAGCGCCCGATAGAGGGCATAACCGATGAACCCGGCGGCACTGGCGAAGGCCGCTCCCGTCTTTACCTTGCCACTAGCCGGGTCAACGCTTTCGCAGCCCAAGCCGTTGTCCATCCTGGCCTCTTGGAAAAACCTTAGGGCTTGCCAGTAATAGGGCTCCACCGCCAGCGTCTTGACCTCCTCACCAGAAGGCCCCGCCAGAACCAAAAGGGCGCTGGCGGCCGCCAAAGGCCAAGGGTTGGCCGCGTGGACACCCCCCAGTCCCGGCGGACAAGCATGAGGATAATAATAAGGGTTGTGGGGTGAGTAGATCCAAGCCAGGGTATTTAGATACACGGGGTCATCCGGCGAGCAGAAGCCATAAAATGGCAAAAGCTGGAGGCTGCCGGGAGGATTGTCATAGAGGCGGTAATTTCCCTGGCCATCAATAGACCAAGCCCACATGGGACCCAAGGGGCCATTGACAACCGCATGGCGGCGCAAGGCGGCCTTAAGTTCCTGGGCCTGGACCGAAAGTTGCTGGTGCTTGTCTCGGTTCCCCTGATAACTGTATATTGCCGACAAGACCTTCAGCGCCTTCCACACCAAGACGTTGTCATAGGTCAGATAGGGGTAATCTACCGGATCATCGGAAGGGTCGAGATAGGTAGCATAAAGCCCGGTATCAACATACTGCCAGGATTGGAGGCTTGGCTCCCAGTCTTTTAGCCCCGCCTTTATCGGTGCCTCTTCAACCACCGACCAATCCCCGCTTTGGTCAAGATAATGCCCCAGGGCAACGATTGGCGCCGCTAGCTGGTCCAACTCAAAACCAGGGTAAAGGACGGCGCCATCCAGGTAATGGCTGTGAACGCCGGCAGCAGCAAGGTGGCGGGGCCACACCGAGAGCAGGATCCGCCGGGCCAGATCCGCATCTAGGAGTACCAGGGCCGGGAAGGACCATAGCCAAGCATCCCGCGACCAGAAGGCGCCGCTCACATAGTAGGCCGGGCTGCGGGAAGTGAGCAGACAATATTCTTGGGTATCGATGGTCTTGGCCGCCGTGTAAAAGAAACCAAAGCAGAGATTAGAAATCATGGTTCCTAATAGATCAGCACCAACCGTCCCTAGACCCTTAAACCACCATTCTTCCCCCGGCTTGGGCCCATCGGGCTGACCGTGCCCAGCTTGGCCCCGCCGCCCAACCTGCCCAAATTCCCCACCTGGTCCATCAGGTCGGCTTTCCCTTGGCATTCCACCTATCCTGTCACCCACGGCCTCCACTGCACGGCCGCTCAGCCCTTTTAGGTCCAAGCCAGTGGTATTGTTCTCAACTAATCTGTCCAGCCGGGCTTCTAGCCACCAGCAGTTTTCTTTCAGCAGCACCCTCCAACCCCGCCGCTGAAGATCGATCAGGTGGGCACCGGCACCGTCAGCTTCGGGGGCCGCGGCCAGGTACAAGGCTAAATCTACGGCTTGCCCCGGCTCTAACCGGTAGCGCTGCCCCAAGAGGAACAAAAGCCTGAGCCCCTCCTGGGTCGACCACTCCCGGGGCACAGGATTAGCGCAGCTCAGTTCTGGCCCAGGGACGCCCAAGCTCCAAGGCTTAGAAGCGCCCCGCCCACTTGCCCGAGCTAAGCTCCAGCGAAAGCAGTCCACCGGGCGAGAGGCGCCAATGGCCAAGGCGGCCAAACTCAGCCCCGGCCGGGATTCCAAAACCAAATTCTGCCCCCAGCGCCAGGGGCCAGCCCAATTCAGGCCGCCAACCGTCCGGGAGCTATAGATGGTCTGCAAGGTCCGCCGCCAGCACCCTTCCCAACCCAGGAATAAGGAAACCGCGCGCTGGCCCAGGTTTTGTGCCTGAAGTAGGTAGACTGCCCCTTGGTAACCAGGGGGAGCAAAAACTGTGCCCTGGATGGCCACTTTGGCTGCCGCGGGGTCGATTGGGTGGTCTGGATCGGCAGTAGGTCCGGAATCCACAGGTTGGCCTAGCGGGCCCCACATGCCAGACACAGGGAGTTCATCAACGTCTGGGCTGGGCAAGGATGGCTGCAGCGCTCGGAGCTCGGGCCCCCGGCCAGCAGCCATGACCGAAAAGCTGGGAATCCAGCCATGTCGCCGCTCCCAGGTCAATTGGCCATCCCATTTCAGCGGCCGGCCATCGATTTCGATCACCGGCAAAAGAAAAGGGCGCTGCCCTCCCGAGAACTCCACCAAACCCCGGGCCTGGTGCAACACCAGGTTGACCGGGCCAATGGAAGCATCCCTTTCCGCCAGAAAAGGGATGCTGATATACTCATTGCCCACCGGAAGGTACAAGGATCGATCCTTAACCTCTTCCGGCAGGGTAAGGATGGGCTCCTCGCCCGCGCTGTTGGACCATTGGTGCCGGGCTAGTTGCTTGGCTTGTGAATCCACTGCCACCACTACCTAAGACCATCCTCAAAAATGGAGCTTAGGTAGAGATTCTTTGGCCAGAAGGGTTTTCCTGCCGCGCCCGGGTCGAATTTTCCGTCCCCGATCCCACGACCCTAGACCTACCTGCGCTTGACCTTACGCGCACTTAAACCTTTCTACCGCTCGGGCCCCATGGGCCGCCTCCACCAGGGCCGCCGGGCCGCCTACGCAACCACCAACGCATGCCATTCCCTCCAGGAAATTCCCCGGCAACTTCCCAGCTTGGGCCAGAGTCAGGTAGCGCTTGCACTCCTCTAAACCATTGGCCAGGACCGGCTTAAATCCAACCTCGGTACCCTGGCCCTCTAGGGCCGCCTTCAGAGCCGCGGCTACCCCACCACTCACCGCGAAGCCCCGTCCCCAAGGCGATGCCACCTGGTCCGGCTCCACTGGCACGGTAATCTTAGCTGGATCCGAGCCCATAGCATCCATCCAAGCCGCTACCTCAGTAAAGGTAAGGGCTGCGTCTACGCCGCTTCCTGGAGCCAAGGCCTCTTCTTTCTTGGCCACGCACGGCCCTATGAATACCACCCGGATATTCGGGTCTTGCTTCTTAAGGTGACGAGCCAACATCACCATGGGAGAAGGGGTCTTGGAAATATGGTCAACCAAATCCGGGTAATGCTTTCTAATAAACGCCACAAAGGCCGGGCAGCAGGAACTGGCCAGCCACCCTGTTTCGGCCACCCGCCGGCCGAACTCTTCGGCTTCCTGCCTGGCCACCTGGTCGGCCCCATAGGCCACCTCAGCGGTAGCGGCAAAGCCCAACTGCTTTAGGGTAGCCAGCACTTGCCCCATGTCCACTCGAGGCCCGAACTGGCCAACCAGAGCCGGGGCAAAAGCCGCTACCACTCGCTCCCCAGCCTTTACCCACTGAATCACGTCTACTAGCTGGGACTTGTCGCTTATGGCGCCAAAGGGACAAGCGGCAACACAAGCCCCGCAGCTAGTGCACAAGCCCTTATCAATGACGGAATTGCGGTTGGGCCCCGGTTTGATGGCCCCAGTAGGGCAGGAGCGCTCGCATGGACGCATTACCTCCACGATGGCATGGAGGTGACAGGCCCGGCTGCAACGGCCGCATTCGACACATTGCTCCTGATCGATGTAAGCCCGCCGCCCCATAATGCTAATGGCCTTCTTGGGACAAGCATTGACGCAGAAATGAGCCACGCAGCCCCGACAAGCATCGGTAACCATATAGCGATCTATGGGGCAGCGATCACACGCCTCCTCAATGATATCGATAACCGGGGCTACTATCTGGTGCCCAGCGTAATACGCATCTACTACCTCGCTTAGCCTGGTCTCTGGATCCACCTCATGGGGCGAAAAGCCCAAGGCCAGCTTAATCCGCTGGGCCAGAATGGCACGTTCCTTGTAAACGCAACACCGATAATGGGTAATTCCCGAATCAGTAAAAGCACGCGGCAAGCGGTCCACTTGGTCGCGGAGCTGCTCGGCCAAAGCCAGCCTCGCCACCTCCCGCAATACCTCATGCTTGATCATAGCAACCTCGGACTTAAACGCCAGCACGGCAATCCCCTCTTTCCTAAAACCCAATTGTTGCCATCCCGAGGGCTGGCCTTCTGCTCCGTAATCCTGCGCGGAGCCATCCAGCGCTCCACCCCGGTCTTCAGCACCATGGGCAGGTCCTTTCGGTCCTGACGCCAGACCCGCCGACCTTTCATTATACTACATGAAGTCTAGGTGCTGGCCACCAGTTTAGTTAATGGGGGGTTAAGAATCCGCGCTTTTGCCCTCCCGGAAGTGCTGGAATGTGACGCTGTGGCACCTGGGGTCCCCGCAGGGGCACCTAGAAGTGACCACGAGCTCGTCGATCTGGGCAAGGTAAGACTCCAGGTCCACGGGCGGGTCGGGCGGCAGGGTCCTTCCGAGGATGGGGTCGTGTTAGCGGCCTCCTCCCATGTACTCGCCGGTGGGCAGCAGGGCCCGGGCAAGGCAGGCATGGAAGACCCTCGTCCCGGTTTCTCAACGGGCCAAACTGTTTCAGCCTATCTGGAAGTGTTGCCTGGCGAAAGGGCAAAGTAGGGACGGAACCGGGCCGATTCCCAGCCCCCATTCCGCCCCCCGGGAGCTCAAAACTTACGTTTCAAGCAGCCCAAACTAGCCCCCCAGCTTTTCGGGCCGGGTGAAGGCGGTAAAGACCTTCCCTTCCTGATTGACGTATACCTTTTTGCCCCCGAGGTCAAATTCCCAGGCTGGCTGCAGGGGATCATGGATCTCCTGGCACAGGCCCTGGTAGATCAATCTTGGGTCGGGAACCGACTCAAGTTGGTACGCATTCTTTAGAATGGCTATAGCTTGATCTTTCATTACCGGTAGGGGCTGGGTAGCAGTGTCCGCATAGCGAGCCGCATGGCCGCAATGAACCTTGCCGTTTTCAAGGTAAAGCACCACTAGTCCCGATGGTTTGCCGTTCTTAACAAAGGGAACCAGGTAGTAGTCTTGAACGTATTGGTCATATGACTTCACCAAGAGTGGTTCGGTGGGAGCTGCATCAACAAATCCATCCCGGAGCGATGACCCTGCTTTGAGAAGCCCTACCGCTTGAATTCGGCCGGCAGCGATAGCGGCAAGATCGGATGAATTGTTGAACAAGAAGCGAGGTTCGAGGTTACGGGCATCCGAGAAACCCATATTAACAGCCCGGTGGAAAAGCTGCTGGTTTATGGGGATTGGTGTCATCGAATAGGCGGGACTTTGGGCCATACTCCCGCGGCTTGCGATCATCGAAAAGACCGCGAACAGCCCTAGGGCGAATAGGCTACCTACAGCACCAGCAAGGACGAGCCATCTTTTGGCTTTCATTGTGCTCCCTCCTCTCATTCTTAGTAGTACCCATAATCGTTGAGGTTGTACCTGATGACTCCCTGTAAGTCATCTCTCTCTACCGTAACTCTATAGTTATACCACGTTCCAGAAACATAGACTTGATCTATATACTGCTCGCAGAGTGTATTAGCCCATACAAACTGGTCTGGAACAAACGAGGGGGATCTGGGATACCACGGGTCATGTACCCAGAATCCGTAAATGCGGGCAGTAGTGCGGTTTTGGTAGGGGCTGGTCGAAGCGGAAAATCCCACTATCACGATCCAATTCGTTTTCTGATGGCCGGCTATTGCTACTGTACACCTTGGTAGATTATCCCAAATCAACCGTGATTTTGAAAGGGAAAGAGTATAGGCAGATGCGTGAGCTTACGAAATACATAGCAGGGCAGATGGCTATTCGTTACTAGAGCTAGGTAGAGCCAACCGATAGGGAAAAAACAAGCTGGCTACTAAACCACTACTCCCTTCCCAGGTAGTATATGGTATGGCTTCCGCAACTACAGTATCACGTTATTTTAGCGCTGTGTCAACCAATAAGCGCTAATTATCTGAAATATGACCAGCGCTCATGCTTCCAGCTAGCGCAGATCAGGTAGGTACCCCGTACAAAGCGCCACCAGGTTGGAGGCTCTCCGGCAACGGGAAGAAGGGTCGCCTGCACCACCCGTCACCGCAACAAGAGCATTAAGAACCCTAAAGGGGCCCAGCCCAAAAATTGGGCGGCCCCCTCCTGTCCCTGGCGGCATATTTGGGAAAGCCTATTCCCTCAAGCTGGCGTTGATCGGTTGGGCTTGGTTACAATCGGGAAGCTTCTCCCGCGGAAAAACTTTTACCCAGGAACTGATTCGGGCTTGTGCCTTGGACGGAGCTAAAGGATCAATACCCGGAGAGGTGGTGCCCAGGATAGCGTCTAACAGCTGTCCGTAGATAATGGACTCAACATCGCTCAGCCGGGGCATAAAGTTTTGGGTCTCCACCCCGGCCCGGGCCAGGGCTGGCTCCACCTTCTGGAAGAACTGGATGCTTCTCATGAGGTGGTTGTCGGCAGCCGCCAGGTGGCGCAACTGCTTGGCCTTCGACTGTTCCTGGGGAAGCGACTTAAGTTCCCCATCCGCCATCCTGAGCAAACCAACACTGACCTGATAGTCTGCCTGGGTGTTCCGGTATTCCTGGCGAGCATGCAACCAGTCCTTAACCAAAAACCCTGCCACCACCATATTGATAGCTAGAGACACAGCCAAAATAACTTTGAATATCCTTGACACCACCAACACCCACCTCTCGCTCTCTGTGATAATCTGTAGCCGGATGATAGGAATGCCCTGTTAGGAGCCAAGGTGGCAGCGCAGGGCATCCGCGCCTTCTACTGCATGGGCAGCCAGGCTACCTTCCACACTCTTCCCCCACCCCACCACCAGCTCACCCCCGGGAGAGAGGTCGAAGGTCTGGGCCTGGCAGCCGGGAGGGGGAGAAAGCTCATGCTCGGGAGTGCTGTAGTCATGGTGTCCGAGGGTGGTTCCCGCCTTAGGCGCGCTCATACGCGGGTCTAGCCTGCCTTGCCCTGGCCACGCGCCTAACCCTGCTTTTCCTTATCCCCGTCCGGCCTGGTAGCCCGTAGCCACTGTACGGTCACGAGCATGCTGGCTGTCAAAAGCACAATCAGCCATAGCCAGAGAGGCAAAAGGGTTAGGGCTCCCGCCGGCAGGAGGGCAATTACCGGGGCCCAAAGCATGGCCGCCACCTCGTAGGCGTAGACAGGAAGCACAAGGCAGGCCGCGATAATGCTTCCGCCACTATGGTGTATTAACTCCATTCGATACTGAAAAGTAGCTAAATCATAGTAGAAAGACAGCTCTTGCCCTTTGGTTGTAGGTAGCCCCTGGCTTTTCGCCAGTATATCCATCAAGGCCTTTTCGTTGCCATCGAACATGAGGTAGGCGCGATCAGCAAATCTGACCACCGTAACTGGAACCCGATTAGATAATTGGGCATGGTATAAGTGGGCATCCCATCCGGGTACCGGCTCAGGGTTAGCATGGGCCACCAATTGAATTAAGTCAGGGTCACTAGCGTTCGGGCACACCCAGAAATTAATTGTGTTGTCCGGCCAGGGTTTCTTGCTTCTAGGGTCGGTAAAGGTAAGACCGTACCTGGCTCCCCGGTTTTCCCTTGCCAGGTAAAGGTTCTCATAGTAGGGTTTATAGCCCAGCCTAAGGGCTGCCTGCATCAGCTTGGGGCCATCGGTCGCCTTGGCCGCCACCAGGTTTGACACTGGAAGGTAGCCAAGGGCCAAGCTGCCGGAAACCAACCAGGCCAGAACAAGAACCGCCGACAGCCGGGGGCGAGCTAGGAAGCGGGGCTGGATTTTTTTCCAGCCTGATGCCTTGAACCAGATAGCTACTCCGATGATGACGGCCCAGATGGTTATGCCCATTGGGGCTGAAGGCATCTCGCCCACCTCACAACCCGAACATAGGACTAGCTATACCTGGTTCCTAAGGTGAGGAAGAGGTAACATAGTTTGATTCCTTTCCACCCCAAGAGCTATTTGAGTAAGCAGTGTAGTCATGATGCCTAATACTGGGTCGTGGCTTGAGCGCGTCTAAGAAAGGGAAGCCTCGCGTGCCCCTACCCATGCACTAGCTCTGCTGTCCCTTGCCCTCGCCCGGCCTGGTAGCCCAAAGCCACCAGCCGGTCATGACTTTGCCGGCCGCCAGAAGCACCCTGAAGGGCGGAAAGGTTAAGGCTTCCACGGCAACCAAGCGACTACCAGCGCCCAGAGCATGGCCAAAAGGATCAGGAGCGCCAATCTATTGATCACGATTGATCTCTTGATGGATGAGCTTTTCAAGCTCGTGAACAAGAGCCTTGGCTTCATCAAGCCAGCGGGCAACATCGTCACTGCTGAATTTAACCAAATCGGCATAATCTGCTTTCTGGCGGGCGTCGAATAGCCGGTTGTATAACTTTCCTGCCGTAGCACTTACCAAGCCAGTCCTAACAATCTTCTGGTGAAATAGTGAATAGAGTTATACCTTCCTGGCGTACATTCTGATTGAAAGGCATGGCCCGGTAAAGGGGGGAGTTCCAGTCATCTTCGCTAAAAGCAGCTATGGATAGTACCGCCCCGGTCTCCAATTCTAATGGGTAAAGCTTGTCCCTTATCCGGTCTTCAAGGTTCCAGTCAACCGGACCTTTAACAAGAATAAGAAGATCGTAATCCGAATCAGGCTTAGCATCGCCCCGAGCACGGGAACCATAAAGGATTACTGTCGCCTCTGGGACTATTTCTCTAATAAGATCCCGGCAACGTTTTAAAACTACCTGCTCTTTTACTCTGCCTGAATTATATACAGTGCGCATAAGCTATCTTACCCTTCTTTGATTACTCAGTTATATTGAAGCAGTCCTCGAACTTTCCTGTGGTATACTGTATGGCTTCTAGGGTTATTATCCCTTAGCTCAACAAGAAGTATAGATCCACACAATCTCTGAAGGTTGGCTTGCGATCTAAGTATAGCATGAGCGCCGCCTGTTACCAATTCCTGTTATGCAGCACCATTTATTCCGGGCAAACTCGGCAGTGGATCATACTGCCAGCCCTGCCCTGGGTCAAAGGGAAGGGCTAAAGACAACCGCCCCTTGGACAGCCTCGCTCCTAGCTCCCGTTCTCGCCCTTGTCCACTTTGGTAACCTTAAGCCACCGCAGGGTCACAAGTATGCTGGCCATCAAAAACGCGACCAGCCACAGCCAGAGAGGCAAGAAGGTAAAGACTCCCGCCGGCAAAAGGGCGATTACCGGGGCCCAGAGCATGGCCGAAAGGGGCAGGAGTGCCATCGGGACATCTAGGATACCATCCCCATGGTGGGAACAGTAGGCACTTAGCCAGCGGAAAAAGCTGGCCTCGGCGTACCAGTAGGTGCGGGCCTCCCGGGTCCAGCCAATATCGGAAAACTCTCCGCGCATGAGGACGTTGCAGAGATCCCGGTAGGATTCAGGGTTCTTTGCAGCAGAACCAACCATGTATACCCGGCCCGGCGTCTCCACGATCGCTTTCACGTAGGCCTGCTCTCGTGGGTTCCAGTCGTAGTACAGCCGAGCAGAGCCGGTGGAGGATATGAGATCCCGCCTTTCGCCTATATCCGGGGGTACTTCTTCGATGCGGTTACGAGGGGGCAGATAAATGTCAACAATTACCCAATGTCCTTGATCAGGCTTTTGAACATGAAAGCTGTAGTGATGGTACTTGGGGTCAGGCATACCCAACCCCATAAGAGTGCGCTCATAGCCGAGATCGGCCAGAGCGGCCCGGAGGTGGGGGATCCTTTCGACCTTGAGGTAGACGAGCTTATTGAGATCGAAATAGGCCAGAGCAAAGGTAGCCGTCAGAAACCAGAGGGCCAAAAAGGCAGCCGTCCACCCCCGACTTACCTTCCAGCGGGCCTTGAGCTTGGCATACCCGCGCCTAATAAACCAGTAACTTCCTCCAATAAGAATTCCCCAGCTCAGCACACCAGGCCCAAAAACCAAGGCCAGCTTCAATAGCAACTCCCCCATTAGGCTCACCTCCAACCAGGTGCCCGGGGACAGATGTCCCCGGGTGCCCTGGGCAATCTCCCTCAGGTACTCGAGGTTACAAAAGTGGGAACTTCAGGCCCCCGGCTCTCGCCTGCTCCTTCTTCTAGCCAGAACCCGGCGGACGCCGACTACCACTAAGTAGATAATTAGCACGTTAACTATGTGAACCGGGATTAGGACCGACATAGCCTTGTAATCAGATTGCCACAGGTAGGAGTTGAGAGCCCATGCCAGGTGTCGGGGAAGCAGGCACATTACCGCCCCAACAGGTACCATCAGGGCCATAGATATATAGAGCGGCAGGGGCCCCCAATCATAGATGACCTCAATCCAAGGTGGCACCATACTAACTGCTACTCCCCATAGGACTCCTAGAACGAGGAGCAAGGGCCACTTCAGCCATCGCCTCATGAGGCCACCTCCTAGATCCTGTCGATAAAGATGGGGTTGCACCAGACCCTTTTGTTTCCCAGAAACGATCTGAAGGTTCCCCTACTTCGGTACTTCCATCGATCACCTCCGCTTCTATCATTTGGTAAGGTATTCCCGGCAGACAGTGGGTCTTCCTGCTAGATGTTAAAAAATATTCTATCGGCTAGGGAGAGTGTTGCAGTCATGGTGCCTGAGACTGCGGTCCGACTTGGGCGCGCTTATGGGTGGAGGCTCTCTTGCTGCTACCCGGCCTGGTACCGGTATATTTGGGAAAGCCTATTCCCTCAAGCTGGCGTTGATCGGTTGGGCTTGGTCACGATCGGGAAGCTTCTCCCG